>NZ_JAUOES010000021.1:0-82082 GCF_031932065.1 Shewanella scandinavica | reverse complement strand
TAATGCACATGGAGACGAGGAACAGGCAACTGACGCTCGTGCACCAAATGAGCACTAACCAGCCGAGTCGATAGCTGAGGGATTTAGTTGGGGTCGTCATGTTTATCTCCAGCATGTGTAAAGTTATCTAAAGTGAATTAGCGACCTAAGCCAAATTAGCTTAGGTCGCGTTTTGGGAAGCCTCTTTTACCTGAGTCATGGCTAGTGATAGCCTGCATCTTTAGTGACTTTGCCGCGGAACACGTAGTAGCTCCAAAAGGTGTAAACCAAAATCAGCGGGATGATCATCAGCGCGCCGACGAGCATAAAGCTTAAGCTGCTATCGGGCGCGGCCGCCTGCCAAAGGCTGATGTTGGGTGGAATAATGTGTGGCCAGATACTGATCCCGAGTCCACTAAAACCTAAAAAAACCAGGCATAGCGTGAGCAGGAATGGCTGATAGTTATCATCGCGGTGCAAGGATTTCATCAAGGCCCAGCCGCAGGCTAATACCAGTATGGGCACTGGGGCAAAGTAGAATAAATTCGGCAAACTAAACCAGCGCAGGGCAATATTGGGCTGCACAAAAGGCGTCCATAAACTGACTAAACCTATGGTCATAAGTAAGCATAAGGTCAGTGCTCTGCCGAGTTGTTGCATGGTCGTTTTAAGCTCGCCTTGGCATTTTTTCACCAGCCAAGTCGCGCCGAGCAAAGCATAGGCCAGCATAAGACCAAATCCACAGAAGAGTGAGAGGGGCGTTAACCAATCGAAACTTCCGCCGCTAAATTGCTGCTCACTGACCGAAATACCTGAGATAAACGCCCCCAGTACTACGCCCTGTGAAAAGGTGGCAGTGATAGAGCCGAACATAAACGCTTTATCCCAAAATGGCTTAGCTTCTGCGCCCGACTTAAATCTAAACTCAAATGCCACGCCACGAAAAATCAGTGCCAGCAGCATGATGAGCAGCGGTATGGTCAGCGCTTCGAGCACTATGGCATAGGCGAGGGGAAAGGCACCGAGCAGGCTGGCGCCGCCGAGCACTAACCAGGTTTCGTTACCATCCCAAACGGGGGCGACGGTATTAACCATAATGTCCCTGTCGTCCTCGTCGTGAATGAAGGGAAACAGTATGCCTATGCCGAGATCAAAGCCATCCATCACGATATACATCAAGGTGGCAAATATAATGATCCCGAACCAAATCAAGGGTAAATCGAATTCCATGGTGAGCCCTTAAATATGTTTAAGATTGAATAAGTAAAACTAGATTTATTGACTTTAAAATTAATGGCTTGTTGCTGCGATATCTGGCCCTTTGCGGATAAGTCGCATCATATAGCGATAACCCACACCGAAGATGCCGCAGTAACTGACAATGAAAATCCCTAGGCTGATACTCAGGTGGGTAACGCTGTGGGAAGACACGGCATCCTGCGTGCGCATCAACCCTTGGATCACCCATGGTTGGCGGCCAAGTTCGGTGGTAAACCAGCCCGCTAGTGTCGCGAGCAGTCCTGCAGGGCCGAGCACCAACACAAATCGCAGAAAGTGTTTGTTGCTGTAGAGCTTGCCTTTGCGTCTGAGGTAAGCGCTCCACAGTCCGGCAAAAATCATCAATAGGCCTAAGCCGACCATGACCCTAAAACTCCAAAACACTAACAAAACATTGGGTCTGTCCTCGGCGGGATACTCAGTCAAGGCGGGCACTTGTTTGCTTAAATCGTGCTTTAAAATCAGACTCGCCAGTCCTGGGATTTCGAGGCTGAAGTGGTTTTTCTCTGCGTCCATATCAGGAATGGCAAACAAGATCAGCGGTGTGGGTTTATCGCCCTCATTACGCCAATGGCCTTCCATCGCCGCGACTTTTACTGGTTGATATTCAAGGGTATTTAAACCATGGAAATCACCAATCACAGCTTGCAGCGGCGCGACGATTAACGCCATCCACATCGCCATAGACAACATTTTACGAATTGCGGGCGTATCGTTCCCTTTGAGTAAATGCCACGCCGCCGATGCGCCCACAAAGAAAGCCGACGAAATAAACGCCGCCACTGTCATGTGGGCTAAACGATAGGGAAATGACGGGTTAAACACTATCTGAAACCAATCAACAGGAATGACGCGATTATTTACGATTTCAAAACCTTGGGGCGTCTGCATCCAACTGTTTGACGCTAAGATCCAGAAGGTCGAGATAATCGTGCCCGTGGCAACCATGCAAGTGGCGAAGAAATGTAGGTTTCTGCCTACCTTCTGCTGACCAAATAGCATGACCCCCAGAAAACCCGCTTCGAGGAAGAAGGCGGTAAGTACTTCATAGGTGAGTAGCGGCCCCGTCACGCTGCCCGCGAAGGCGGAAAACGCGCTCCAATGGGTACCAAATTGGTAGGCCATAACAATGCCAGAGACCACGCCCATGCCGAAGTTAATAGCAAAAATTTTCGACCAAAATTGATAGAGTTGTTGGTACACTTGATTCGCCGTTTTCAACCATAAGCCTTCTAATACCGCTAAATAAGTGGCGAGGCCGATAGTGATGGCGGGGAAAATAATGTGAAAAGAGATAGTAAAAGCGAATTGGATCCTAGCAAGTACGGTGGCATCAAAATCAAACATAATTTCCTCGAGAGATAAGAGTCTCGTTACAAAGGCATTCATTAATGCAGTGTCCACTGAGCCTAATATTGGCCCAGCGGTGAAAGCTTGTGTGCCATTAGAGCATGGGATAAGCTGGCTATAACAGACACAGAATATATTGAATGAGCTATAACAGATGGCGAAGTACGAGCAGTTAGCGCAGGAATTAAAGACACGAATAGCCCAAGGCGTCTGGCAGGCGGGGGACAAGTTGCCGTCGCTGCGCCAAACTGTGGCTGATTCGGGTTTGAGTTTGATGACAGTGCTTAATGCCTATCAGCTATTGGAAAGCCAAGGCGTGATTACGGCGCAGGCAAAATCGGGTTATTTAGTGGCGCCGCAGCCAGAAACCTTTCGCTATCCCGACCGTCAGCGGCAGATTTATCTCTCTGATAAAGTGGATATTAACGAGTTCGTCTTCTCTGTTTTACAGGCGTCAAAACAGGCGGGCATAGTGCCCTTTGGCTCAGGTTTTCCCGATCCCAGTTTATTCCCGCAGCAAGCGTTGGCGCGCTCATTAGTTAAGGTCACTCGGCACATGTCGCCGTCTTTTGCCGCCGATAATTTACCGCCGGGGAATGCGGGACTGCGTAAGGCGATTTCCCAACGTTATGCCAAATTGGGTATGAGCATTTCACCCGATGAAATCTTAATTACTTCGGGCGCCATGGAGGCGCTGAACTTAAGTTTAGCGACCCTGACTCAAGCGGGGGATTGGGTAGTCATTGAATCCCCGACCTTTTATGGCGCGATGCAGGCGATTGAGCGGCTTAAGCTTAAGGCCATTGCGGTCGCGACGGATCCACAACTGGGCATTGATCTCGAGGCGCTAGCGGAAGTGTTAAAAACCTACCCAGTGAAAGCCTGCTGGTTGATGAGTCAACATCAAAATCCCCTTGGCTGTAGCTTGTCGGATACTAAAAAACAGGCGCTTTATCAGTTACTAAACGAGCATAAGGTCAGTTTAATTGAGGATGATGTTTATCAAGAACTCTATGTCGGCTCTAGTGCACCAAGGCCTGTAAAAGCCTTCGATACCGAAGGACGGGTGCTGCACTGCGGCTCATTTTCTAAGTCTTTGATTGCAGGTTATCGTGTCGGCTGGGTGGCGGCGGGACTGCATGCGCCGCAGTTACAACGCTTGCAAGTTATGTCGACGCTATCGACCAGTGCGCCCATGCAACTTGCCATCGCCGACTTTATTCAGTCGGCACAATATGAGCGCCATTTGAAGCAGTTACGTAAAAAGTTAGCCGATCGCAAATTGGCCATGTACCAGTTGTTGCGCGCACATCTACCCGAGTCTGTGGGAGTTAACTTTGCACAAGGCGGCTATTTTCTCTGGTTAGCGCTGCCTGCACACATGGATGCCACGCAAATTTATTCTGAGGCGATTGAGCGTGGGATCAGTATTGCTCCCGGAAATCTCTTTAGTAATCAGGTCGAGTTCCGCCATTTTATGCGCTTGAATGCCTCATACGAGTGCTCGCCAGAGATAGTCTCTGCTGTCGTGGTGCTGGCCGAACTTATCCGTAACTATTCGCGCTAACTCGTTAGGTTCGCTTTTTATATGAGCCTGTTATGTTAGCTCGCTTTGTTGTTTAGGGTTTTCGGTCAGAAGTTAAATGCTGAGGTTGAAAAAGTTTTAGACTTCCAGATGTCTATCTGTTAGCTTGTTGAATATGCACAAATCTTGTGCAATCCTCTTGGTTGGATCAAGGACAGCACTCTGTTGAAGGAAGTCAAAATGAAGCTTGAATCACTGGCATTACACTACGGTTATGAGTCAGAAGCGACCACGAAAGCGGCCGCGGTACCTATCTATCAAACCACCTCTTATACCTTCGATGATACCCAGCATGGTGCTGATTTATTTGACTTAAAAGTCGCAGGTAACATTTATACGCGGATCATGAATCCTACTACTAGCGTGCTAGAGCAGCGTCTGGCGGCCATTGAAGGCGGCATAGGTGCGCTGGCCGTGGCATCGGGTATGGCGGCGATTACCTATGCGATTCAAGCCCTGACTCAAGTTGGCGATAATATTGTCAGTACCAGTCAGCTCTATGGCGGCACTTACAATTTGTTTGCCCATACGCTGCCGCGCCAAGGCGTAGAAGTGCGTATGGCGGCCTTCGATGATTTTGAAGGCCTCGATGAGCTGATCGACGACAAAACTAAGGCCTTGTTCTGCGAATCAATTGGTAATCCGGCGGGCAATATTGTTGATTTACAACGTTTAGCCGAGATTGCCCATAAGCATGGCGTGCCTTTAATTGTCGATAATACGGTCGCAACCCCAGTGTTATGTCGCCCGTTTGAGCATGGCGCCGATATCGTGATCCACTCTTTAACCAAATACATTGGTGGCCATGGCACGACGATTGGCGGGGTGATTATCGATTCAGGCAAGTTTGATTGGGTCGCCAATAAGGAAAGATTTGCCTTACTCAACCAAGCTGATCCTTCTTATCACGGCGTGGTTTATACCGAAGCCTTTGGCCCCGCAGCGTTTATTGGTCGCTGCCGTGTGGTACCGCTACGTAATACCGGCGCCGCGCTTTCACCGCACAGCGCATTCTTACTGCTGCAAGGCCTTGAAACTTTAAGCCTTAGAATGGAGCGCCATTGCTCGAACGCGCTAGCATTAGCCGAATATTTGGTGTTGCATCCGGCGGTGAGTTGGGTGAACTACGGCGCGTTGCCGAGCAGCCCTTATCAGGATAATTGCCACAAGATCACTGGCGGAAAAGCTTCTGGGATCATCAGCTTTGGGATTAAAGCGGCCACGCCTGAAGAGGGTAAAATTACCGGCGGACGTTTTATCGATGCGCTGCAGATGATCCTGCGTTTAGTGAACATCGGCGATGCGAAATCCTTGGCCTGTCACCCTGCGAGTACCACGCACAGACAGCTCGATGCCGATGAACTGGCACGGGCGGGCGTGTCAGAAGATCTTATCCGTATCTCGGTTGGGATTGAGCATATTGACGACATCATTAACGATGTGGCGCAGGCGCTCGATAAGGCACTGGTTAGCAAGTAGTTCATATTGAGTAGCCCATGTCGAATAGCTGATACCCCATCGATTTATTAAATCGTTAACAGTAAAAAGCCGCCATCGATTCAATTCGATGGCGGCTTTTTTTTAGTGCTTTTAAAACGATGTTAATCTTGCTGCAATCGATTTCTCGCCTTCTGGTAGAAGTACGACACTGTCAGCAAAATAACCCCGATCAGCATAAAGGCAATGACCTTTTGCACTAATTCGAAGGACGCCATATCCAGTAATAGCACTTTGAGCGTCGATAGGATAAATAGCCCTGCGGCGAGGCGGATCATATCGGCATTTTGTGGTTTTAAGCTGATAAACATCAACACACTGCCATGGATAACCAATAAAATTGCGCTGAGTGGGGCGGCAATCATGCTATCGAAACTATAACTCCACATGAAGTAACTCAAGGCAAGTAGCAGATGCCAACCCCACTTAAGTCCTTGTAATGGCAAGATACGTCTATGCAAGCGTATTGCTGCGCCGTGCTGCAAGATAAGCCTTGCTAGGAGTGCCAGCGATAAAAACTCGATTAACACAAACGAGGCATTATCACGATTAAGCCCAAGTGTTAGTTCAAAATGCAACATGATGGGCAACAGGGCTAAGCCTAACGTTAGGCCGTAGGCGAGATGGTAGCTTTCCTTTATTGCGGCTTGGATTTCGGCAACTAGGGTTAACTTCATGCTATGTGAGGCTTGGCCTTCAGCTCTTTTGCTTAAACTTTTTTGGATAAGCAATGCAAAATAACCACTTAAGGCTAACGCTGTCATCGCTATTCCGACTAGCTCTGAATGATTAAAGCCATAAACGATCACGGCCAATACCAGTGCAAAGTAATAAGGACTCAGTTGCCATTGTAGCTGCAGCAAGGGGCGCCATGTCTCGGGTAATTGGCGATAACGAAGCAGGGTGAAGCCCATAAACAGGGCGCCAATAACCAGCGCCGCGAGTCCTTGCCAAGCGTGAATAAGACATAGCGAGGCGGTCATCATAACCGCTAGCCAAGTGAGGATTTTGGCCTCTATGTTCAAACTCTTATGCTTAACAAAATAGGCTAAACCTAGGCTCATAAAGGTGCTCAGCCAAAGGGCGATAGCGGTATATTCCCAATAGTTGCGGATAACTTTGGGCAGCAGAATAAGCGGCAGCAGCAAATAACAGCAGATTTGCACGCTGTAAGCGGCTTTGGCAAATAGCGCATCTTTATAGTGACGACGATACCAATAATGGGCCAAGAGTAAGGTGGTAAATAACTCAATTCGTGCCAGTTTGGCCATAAGCGGCTGGGCGCTAAAGCTAAAACTGTCAGTGAGCGTTATGCCTTCAACGACCTTAAAGAGCAGCGGTAATAGCAAGATCCAAGCGGCAAATTCGCTGATAACGAGTTTGTCCTTTGCGCTTAAATACAGCAGTAATAGGCTGACCAGTGGCAAGATAGCGAGATAGTAATCGCTGCTCAAAAGGTAAGCCGCGAGGATAATTGTCGCCACATAAAAACCGCTTAATAGTTCTTTTAGTATTCTGCAAAGCTGATGTTCTAACGCAGAAAGCGGCGCATGGGTGAATGTTAATAGTCGAATGGTAAAGACTAAGGTGGCGCAACTTAAGGCTAGTGCTATCAGCGAAAAGCCAAAGGCCGATAAAGGTGAAATCGATAAGGTATCTAACATGCTGGATTCTAACAGTGCCATGCTATCTAGCACGCTAAACGCATTTAGCCCTAATCCCATTAGCAGTAGTACATAGGCTTCGGCGCGCACTGAAACCAGCTCTTCCTTGGTGCCAATCCATAGCAGTAATAAGGCTTCGAGCAGTAAGACTAAGCCGAGGAAATCATGGCTGAGTAAATACAGCGCCGCGAATCCGGCAAAACTTCCTGCAAAGACTAACAATAAGCCGCTGCGGGCTTTTTCTAGGTTGCCTGTGCGCTTCCAATAGAGGGCTGCGCAAATCAGTGCGTTGGCCGCAAAGATTTCCCCTGCGAACTCAGTAAATTGCGTCAACTCTAATAACACAAAGGCGAGCAATGCTATCGGTAGGGCGAGTATGCGATGGCTCAGTGCATTATGTTTTTCATCCTGATGGGTAAACGGTTTGGTAAATAGTAGGCCTGTGATGCCGTAGAGATAAAAGAACGCATTAATACTGATAAGCGCGAGCAGACTGACGCCGCCAACGTCACTGAGTGGCAATTCAATGAAATGGCTAAAAGTTTCGATGCAGCCTATGTGCAACAGGGCGGTGATTTCCAGTAGCAGCGGCCACTTAAGTTTGCGACTCTGGGCAAGGGCGCCTGCACCAATAAGCAGTAAATAAGGCAGATACAATAGCGGCGCATAGCTTTGGGATAACAGCATCATAGGCGCGGTTGAGCCACCGACTAAGGCGATCACGGCGATCACTTTGGCATCTAAGCGCAGCGACAGGCCATAACCCGCCAAAGTGATCAATAACAGTAAGATAAAACTCGCGCTATTGGGAATTAACTCAAAATACGGCCCAATAAAGTACGCGCAGAGATAATTAAGTATGAGTCCGAGTCCGACAATACCTGAGCCAAAATCCGCCATGCCCGCGCGTTTTTGGCGAATAAAAATCCCGCCGGCTATGATAGCGTTCGCACTGGCAAACCCGAGTAGGGCTTTGCCCAGTTCAGAGAACCAATGGTTGATGGAATATTGCAGTAAATAACCAAAGCCTAAGGTCAGGGTGATGATCCCTGCAACTGTCATCAAGAAGACTGGCCCTAATCCCTTAGCTTGATAATGATGGTAGAAGGATTTGATTTGTTCGGTAATTGCGCCAAAGGGCGCCATGATGGCCGCTAATCCTTGGGATAGCAGATCATCAAATTGACTCGCCACTTGCACGCTTGCCTGTAATTTGACTTCATCACTCAGTTGTTGGCCCTGCGCCTGGTATTCGGTTTTAGCGACTTGTTCTGCTGAGGTATTTTTTGTGTTTCTTTGCCAAGGGTTTCCTTGCACAGCGTTTTGCTGCCATGGGTTGGGTTCTGCTTGAGCAGGCGCTACGGGAGTAGACTCAAGGATTGGTGTGTGTGCCGCATAGGCTAATGCGGGCGTGTTATCTGCGGCAGGGAGCACAGCCGCAATCGATACTGCATCTGCCGCCGAACTGACAGTGGTATCAGAGGCGTCTTCAGTCGCAATTTGCTGACTTAAGGTATCGAGCTTAGTTGAAAATTCTGCCAATTGACGGCTGAGCGAAGATTGCTGCGATAAATGCAGCGACTGTAATTGTGCCAGCTCAGCTTTTAGTTGGGCGACGTCATCCTTTAACGGCATATCTCAATCCTAAGTATTTAATACTAGTAATATACTAAACTTTTACTGGGTTGAAGTGTACTGACATAAAAGCGACATAGAAAACAAGTTTTAACGCAACTTGGGCTGCGTTAAATTCAAGGTGGTTAGCCGAATTTTCGCTTATTCAAGGCAAATTATTTATTTAATTCTTCCGCTAAGGCACTTTGGTTGTTGGCTACGATTCTCGCAATCTCGGGATCGCCTTGGTGCAACTGCTCGAAGCAGTGCTGATGAAGCACTGCATATAAATAAGATAAGCTGACGACAGTATCTTGAGCATTATGTAAGTGTGTATCGCGTGCGGTTCTATCGAGCAGATCGCAGCAGGCGCTAAGTTGCTTATCAATCGCTGTCAGTAGCTCTTTTTGCTTATTGTCGAGTAATTCGCATAATTGCTCTTCTTGGTGATGAGTCATGCAAGTTTTCCTTGTTTTGGGGATTGATTAAATCCTCAGACCGCCATTAGGCTGTGATGATTTCAGGCTGTTTTTTGACCTGACATTACTTCTTAGCCTGCAGGATCACAAATTTACCGTTGGAGGCGACTGTGGTGCAGTTTTTAAATAAGCGCTGTAATTTCACATGGTAAGCCAGATGGCGGTTGCCGACGATATGTAAAATCCCCCCGTCTTTTAAGCGGCGGCGAGCGTCTAAAAACATCTGCCACGCGATATGATCGGTAATGGCTTCACCTTGATGGAAGGGCGGATTACACAGCACCAGATCCGGTTGCACTTCTTCTGGCAGATGCGTCATGCAGTCGTCCCAATAGAAGTGGCCTTTGTCTGCAGGTAATTGATTACGAGCCCAGTTTGCCTTGGCTGATGCGACCGCCATTTCGGAATCGTCGATAAAGTGGATATCAGCTTCAGGGAATAACTGGGCGGTTCGCAGTCCCAGCACGCCATTGCCACAGCCGAGATCGACAATCGACTTAAAATCTCCTTTCGGCAAATTTTCGAGCATGATGCGTGCGCCAATATCGAGTTTGTTGGCGGCAAACACATTACTTAAGTTGCTGATCTCAAGTTGATATTCAGGTACGGCCCAAGTCACTTCTTTGGCTAATGGTCTGGGTTTACCATCACTGACACAGGTAATTACTCGGGTGTTTTTCCACGCTAAACTGGCGCTTGCAGGACCTAAATGCTTAGCAAAGATATCGAGCAAGGCGCCATTTATCGATTTGGCTTTGGCTGCCACTAATACACGAGTGCCAGCGGGTAACACTTGCGATAAGCGTGTTAGCTGGTGGGCAAAGTAGCTTAAGTTTTTAGGCAACTTCATCAATACTAAGGCTAAGTTTTCTGGCAAGGTATCGCGGCTGGTAAACCATTGCAGGTTATCCAGCGGCAACTGATTGCTGCCATGGTTTTGCTCTGTGCCTAAAAAGCTGGTTCTGGCATCGGTTTCAACACACAGTGGCCAACTTGGATTCAGTTTCGATACACCACAGCTTAAGGCGCCGAAACTGTCGTTGATAATGGCGGTTGGCACGGCGGCTTGCTCTGACTCAATAAGGCTTTTGAGTAAGTGTTCATCGGCGGCATCCCAAGCTTGAAGATTAGATTCTTGCTGAGCTGGATACCGTAAAAGTTCGAGTTCAACACCCGCTACTGAAAATTGTGTTGTCATGTGCCACACTGCGCCAATAAATTAAGGCGCAGATTATCGCAGATTTCATGGCTTAGTGCGACGGCTCAGCATCAAGAGCGAATGTTAGCCCTGCTATGGACGAAGCGGCAAGCAAACGGATCGATAGTTGCGGGGGACAAGTAGGTTGATGGCTAAAGATAATGAGCGGCGTGATAACCAAGGTTACGATTTGTTTTCTGAGCTTGATGATGACGCGGGTCTTGATTTACAGCTAAGTTTGAACCTTACCGATCACGGTTTGAACAAGACTGAGCAACCCACACCGCCAATCACCTTAGTGCGGGGTTATCTTAATGCTGAGCAGCAAGCAGTGCTGATAAAAGAAGCGCAGACTTATCCCTTAAGTCGCCCTGAAATCCAAGTATTCGGTCAGTTTCACGCGATTCCCCGCCAGCAAGTGTGGTTTGGCGATTTGGGCTGTGACTATTTATATTCAGGACTGTTTATCCGCGCCTTACCTTGGCCTAAATATGCCAATAAGTTGAGGGAAAAGTTAACGCGGGATTATGGATTGACCAGCAATGGGGTATTAGTCAATCGCTACGCAGATGGTAAAGATTGCATGGGAGCCCACAGCGATGATGAACCAGAAATTGCCCATGGTAGCCATATTGCGTCTATTACCTTAGGCGCCACGCGGGATTTTGTGCTTAAGCATAAACACAGCCAAACCAAGTACAACATCAGTTTGCACAGCGGCGATCTGCTCATCATGCATTGGCCCATGCAAAACGACTGGTTACACAGCTTACCTAAACGCTTGAAAATAAAGGAGCCCCGCTGGAACTACACCTTTAGACAACTCATCGTTAATTTCCATGGCTAAATGCCCGTTGTTAAATGCCTACTGTTAACTGTTTGTGGCTGCGGACTGCCTGCCAAATAAGGTGAGATATAATGTGGTCGTAGATCAGCAAACTGAATAAGTGAATTTGATCTTTTCCACCTGAAGCAGTACTCTGCGGCCACTGGATTTCCCCATTCTGAGACTCGAATATGTCCAATACTCATGCGCAGGGCACAGTGGCTAACACTATCACGCAGAAGTTAACCGAAGGCTTCTCGCCGACGCACTTAGAAGTGATCAACGAAAGTAATCGTCACCATGTGCCACCGAATTCAGAAACCCATTTCAAAGTTGTGCTCGTGAGCGAGCAGTTTGATGGTTTACGCCTCTTGGCCCGTCATCGATTGGTTAACACTCACTTAGCCCATGAGCTAGCTAATGGCGTGCATGCCTTGTCAATTCACACTTTCACTCAAAGTGAATGGGATGCGAATGCACAAGTGCCTAATACGCCAAATTGTCGCGGTTAATTAAAAATTATTGCAGTTAATCAATAGACTAATTAATCAGCTCTACAAAGTTAATTAGTTTAGATCCCAAGGCCACTCCTCATCGAGTGGCTTTTTGTTTTAGGTCAAACTAAGGTCATTTTCTGGTTTCTGTGCCCGAGTTTCTGGTTTCCCTATAGGCGTTTCTGTGTTAACAATATGTTCTATTTTAAGGGTTTGGGTGATGCGATTGCGGAGCTCTGTCCTGAGAGCATGTTCACGTCTATTGGCACTATGGGTTCGTTTTATTTCAGGGAGAGTATTAAAAATGCGTAAGTTTGGGAGTGTGCTCGTCTTAATGCTGCTGATGGCGCTGAGCGGTTGTAACCCCGTAGCTAGTGATGCGCAAAACGTAGCCTTTTCCCATGCAGCAACGGATGATCCCCAAGCTATCCCCGCAATTGAATGGCGCCTTGCAACCTCTTGGCCCAAAAACTTCCCCGGTTTAGGTATGGCACCTGAGCGTTTTGCGCATTTAGTCGATGACATGTCTAACGGTCGGTTAAAAATTCAGGTTTATGGCGCGGGGGAATTGATGCCAGCGTTTGCCATCTTTGATGGCGTGAGTCAGGGAAAAATTCAAATGGCCCATGCCGCTTCTTATTACTGGAAAGGTAAGGCGCCCGCTGCGCAGTTTTTTTCATCGATTCCCTTTGGTATGACAGCGCAAGAAATGAACGGCTGGCTTCACTACGGCGGTGGCATGGCGTTGTGGGAAGAAGTGTATCGCCCCTTTGGCATCATTCCCCTCGCGGGTGGCAATACGGGCATGCAAATGGGCGGCTGGTTCAATAAACCGATTAATACGATTGCCGATTTTAAGGGGCTGAAGATCCGTATGCCGGGCTTGGGCGGCGAAGTGTTAAAGCGTGTCGGCGCTATTCCTGTGAATATGGCGGGGCGTGAACTCTATGGTGCGCTACAAACTGGCTCGATTGATGCGGCTGAGTGGGTGGGGCCATTGAACGACCTTGCCTTCGGTCTACATAAAGTGGCGAAGTACTACTATTACCCTGGTTGGCATGAGCCGGGTTCTAATATGGAATTCTTGATTAATAAAGCCGCCTTCGAGAGTTTACCTCAAGATTTACAAGCCATAGTTAAAGTCGCGGCGAGAGCCATTAATCAAGATATGCTCGATGAATACACGACCCGAAACGTGGCCGCCCTTGAAACCTTAGTGAATGATGAAGGGGTGGTGCTTAAAGCGTTTCCACCGAAAGTGTTGTTGGAACTTGAGAAAATTTCTAAACAAGTGATTGAAGAGCAAGCTAATCAAGATCCTTTAATGCGCAAAGTGTACGCCGCCTATCACGCCTACGAGCAAGGTGTACGCCAGTATCATAAAATATCTGAGGATGCTTACAGCCAACAGCGTCAACACTAAATGCGTGCCGTTTTTAGCACTCACTGTCACATTAACAGCTGATTTATATGAGATGATTTCATCTTAAATTATCTTGTTATCGGCGTAATTCATTTGGTGTTATGCTTGCAAGCCATAAATAGACAGTTACAGTGGCGTTGATGTCGCCCTGAGAATTTGGAGATCCCTATGCCATTACTTGATAGCTTTACCGTCGATCATACTCGAATGAATGCCCCAGCAGTTCGTGTTGCTAAGCACATGAGCACGCCAAAGGGCGATGCGATTACGGTATTCGATCTACGTTTTTGCGCACCGAATAAAGATATTCTCAGTGAGCGTGGTATTCACACTCTGGAGCATTTATTTGCTGGCTTTATGCGTGACCATTTAAATGGTAGCAATGTTGAGATCATCGATATTTCGCCAATGGGATGTCGTACCGGCTTTTATATGAGTTTGATTGGAGAGCCGACTGAGCGCCAAGTGGCCGATGCGTGGTTAGCTTCGATGGAAAATGTGCTTAAAGTGGTTGAGCAGTCTGAAATCCCTGAGCTGAACGAATACCAATGCGGTACGTATGAGATGCATTCGTTAGAGCAGGCACAAGATATCGCCCGTAATATTATTGCGGCTGGCGTGAGTGTGAATCGCAATGATGATTTGAAATTAAGCGACGAAATTCTAGGTAATCTGTAACGGTTTGCACTCTTACTTGTATAAGAGTGCTTAGCCAGTAAATTCAGTTTCCTAAAGTTAATGAGAGAAAGCGACGAGAGTCGCTTTTTTTTTCAAACAAATTCAGCTATTTTACAAGTTAATAACAAAAACACCGTACGCTAACAAAATTTTTGGGAGCTTGGTATGCCTAGTCGTTACTTCACAGTATCACTCTGTGCAATTTCTGTATCTCTTGCCTGTTCTAACACAACGTTCGCCGATGATTTCCACAGTCAAATGCTTGAACTGAATCAGCTCAATGACACATTCCACTCCACTGCTGACAGTTTAGCGTTAGGCCAGTTAACGGCTTTGACGGTTTTACCTGCGGATCTTAACGGAAATCCAGCAAGCATTAGTATGCGCAGCGCGAGTCAAGGCGTGGCCATATTGCAAGATAGAGTGTATTTCTCACCTGCGCCTTATTCTGCACCGCAATTACAACTATTACCCAATCTGCTGCAACAACAGAGTGTCACAGTCACGCCAATGGCGAACATGGCTGTTGGTGGGCAAGGGGCGTTTGGGGTGGTGAGTTATCAAACTTTACCTGTAGCCGAGCAAGCGGAAAACAGTAAGGTAACGCTCGAAGGCAATACGGATGCTGACTACAGTGTCGATGTGAATTGGGGCGTGAAGCAAAAAGAATACGGCATGATACTCGCGGTTAACTACAGCGATGGTAGCGGCGCCGATCACTTACTCAATGGTCAAGATATTGACCGCCAAACCACTGATATCTTATTTAAAATCAATGCTGCGAGTTTATTAGGTGCCCGAAGTCCACAGGTGACTGAGTTTACCTATCAGTTCCTCGATGATGATAGCAATCGCTCCCAACTCGGTTTAACGCCAGCAGATTGGCAACAAGATCCTATGAGTTTGTATTCGGCCACGGCGGCAGATAAGCATCAAGGGCGACACCATAAGTATCAATTGTCACACCAAGTTGCGTTAAGTGGTGGGCATAAGGTCATCACTGACTTTTATTATCAATCCTATTCGCAGCAATTAAATCAACTTAATCAATTTGATGGGCAAATGCTCGATACCCAGAGTTTAGCAGCGCTGGCCGCATTTGAACGGCAGCCGACAGTCGATGGCGTCGCGGTCGCCTCCTTACAACAAGACAATGATTTCAGCTCCTTTGGGGTACAAACTGAGTCGGTGAATCAATATGGCGCCCATCAAATTAGCTTGAGTGCCCGTTATCATACGGATAAAGCCGAGATGCACCTTGGTGAACAGCAAAGTCTATGGCAGCAGGACTTGAGTCTAGTGAGTGATGCGCCCGATGCGCTGTTGGCATATACCGATGATGCGACCGCATTCACCTCGGCCATCGATTCCTTGTTTAATTGGGACGGATTGCAGCTCAAACTCGCGCTTGCCTATGAAAAAGTGGACGTCAATCGCGAGGTCAATCTAGCCTACGCCGGACTCGAAGCGGCAGATTTTTCCGACAGCGATTGGATGCCACAACTTGGCGTTTTATATCATGCTGGAGATTGGCGCTTTAGTACGGATATTCGACGCTCATGGACCGCCGCGAGTGCGGGGAATCTTGAGCAAGAGGCACAAGTGTCGCTGCAATATCAAGTCAGCGCCCAATATGCCAGCGAGCATTTTAGTGCAGACATCAAAACCTACGTCCAAGATTTTGATAATCTGCATGTCAATTGCGATGCGTATACTCAATGTGCCGACAGTCGTTTGTGGGTTCAAGGCAATGTCGTGGATGTGCTGACCAAAGGGGTTGAGCTGAATCTTGGCTATCAGTGGGAACTGGGCAGCGTGCAGTTACCTTTAGCATTGAATTATCAGTATTCAAATGCCGAGTATCAAACCAATAGCTGCAATGAAATTCAAGGCTGCGTCGTGGCTGGCGATAGGGTGGCGTGGTTACCCGAGCAGCAGCTGCAGTTGAGTGCTGGAATGAAGTATGCCGAATATGAACTGAACGCGAATGTCTTTTATCAATCGGAGCGGGAAATGGGCCAATTTGGCGCCGAATTACAGCCTGTCGCTGCACAATGGCGGGTAGATTTAGCGGCGAATTATCATTTTAACCGTCACCATGAGATTTATTTTCGGATAGAAAACCTCTTAGATGAGACATTAGTCACGACAGCATCAAATAGCGGAATTCGATCGGAAAATGGACGTATTAGCTATTTAGGTTATCAATGGCGCTTTTAAGTTGAACTTTATTTCGTTTGAATTTAAATCAATTGAAACAAATAAGATCGATTTAAGCCGTGTTTAGTGGATGTTTCGACTTTTTGCTAAATTAAATCTTTAATTATTAATGCTATAGTACCCAGTGGCCGTAATATTCTCTCTTTCTGATCCGTCACTAGGTCGGAAGGCGAACGCTGTAGCGCATGATTCTTTTCAATCCATTTTTTAGGTTTGAAATCACCTATAATTTTCGTGGCGATGCCAAGTCAATTGGGGTAAAATGCGCGCGACCAGCGTGATTGCGATCGCATTTCTGTGATAAATCTGCGCTAGCTCAATGCAGTAGGTTTTGTTTAAAACCTAAGTATTTAGCAGGAACGCGGCGCATTGTCTTTCCTTCAAACGTAGTGCTTGTGGATATGATTACAATTAAGAAAGGATTGGAACTGCCTATAGCAGGCGGACCAGAGCAAGTTATCCATAATGGCCCAGCCATTAAACATGTAGCTACTTTGGGTGAAGAGTATATTGGCTTACGTCCAACGATGAAAATCAAAGTGGGCGATAAAGTACAAAAAGGCCAGGTTCTTTTTGAAGATAAGAAGAATTTAGGCGTTAAATATACGGCTTTAGCCAGTGGTACTATATTAGACATTAACCGGGGCGCCCAGCGTGTTCTGCAGTCTGTTGTCATTGCAGTGGAAGGAAACGAAAGCGTTGCCTTTGCTAAATATGATGCCACTGCACTCGATACGCTCGACTCGCAGTTAGTCCGTGACAATCTGATCGAATCAGGTTTATGGACTGCATTGCGTACTCGTCCTTTTAGCAAAGTTCCTGCTGTAGACTCTTCTGCTGCTGGTATTTTTGTAACCGCAATAGATACTCAACCTCTTGCCGCTGATCCCGTTGTGGTGATCCGTGAGCATAAAGAAGATTTTGCTAATGGTCTTAAGGTCTTAGCAAGACTTACTGACGGTAAAGTTTACCTTTGTAAAGCGCCTGGCGCTGATATTCCTGCCGCAAACGCCCAAGTTGAAGAATTTGCTGGTGTGCACCCTGCAGGATTAGTCGGTACTCATATTCACTTCTTATTGTCTGCCTCTGCAAAACGTACCGTTTGGCATATTGGTTACCAAGATGTAATAGCAATTGGTCAGCTATTTACAACGGGTGAGCTCAATACCGAACGTGTTATTGCGATCGCAGGCCCTAAAGCGGCTAAGCCAAGACTCGTACGCACTGTTGTGGGCGCGAGTATGACTGAATTAACCGCAGGTGAAGCCTTAGATGGTAATGTTCGTCTGATTTCAGGCTCTGTTCTGAATGGTCGTACAGCCGTTGGCCCACAAGGGTATTTAGGTCGTTACCATGTTCAAGTAAGTCTGTTAGAAGAAGGTACAGAGAAAGAATTTTTAGGCTGGGTATTACCAGGCTCAGACAAATATTCTATCACTCGTGCATTCTTAGGACATCTTGCTCCTTCTCGTCTGTTCAGTATGACGACCAGTACAGGTGGTTCAGACCGCGCTATGGTGCCAATTGGTAACTATGAGCGTGTAATGCCATTGGACATTCTTCCTACTATGTTGTTGCGTGACTTGATTTCAGGTGACTTTGACGGTGCTGCCACGTTAGGCGCGTTAGAGTTAGATGAAGAAGATCTCGCACTGTGTACGTTCGTATGTCCAGGCAAGTATGACTACGGTTCATATCTGCGTGACTGTCTAGATACGATCGAGAGGGAAGGCTAATGAGCTTGAAAGATTTTTTCGAACGTATTGAACCCGACTTTGAAAAAGGCGGTAAATACGAAAAGTTTTATGCCCTATTCGAAGCGGCATACACGATTTTTTATACCCCAGGTAAAGTGAACAAGGGCAAAACCCACGTTCGCGATAACCTCGACCTAAAACGTATGATGATTACGGTTTGGGCTTGTGCTTTCCCAGCGATGTTCGTGGGTATGTACAACGTAGGTTTACAAGCTCAATTAGCTTTAGTGGCTGGTTTTGCTACCCCTGACGTATGGCAAGTGAGCTTGTTCAGCATGTTCGGTACTGAACTGACGGCAAACTCTGGCTGGCCTGCGCTAATGTGGTATGGCGCCTGTTTCTTCCTACCTATCTATGCGGTGACCTTCGCCGTCGGTGGTATCTGGGAAGTGCTGTTTGCCTCTATCCGCGGTCATGAAGTCAACGAAGGTTTCTTCGTTACCTCTATCCTGTTCGCTTTAACGCTGCCAGCAACTATCCCATTATGGATGGTGGCGCTGGGTATCACCTTCGGTGTGGTTGTGGCGAAAGAAGTGTTCGGTGGTACAGGGCGTAACTTCTTAAACCCAGCGCTAGCGGGTCGTGCCTTCCTGTTCTTCGCTTATCCGTTGAACATGTCGGGTGATACCTCATGGGTTGTGGCTGACGGCTACTCAGGTGCGACTGCACTGAGCCAAGCTGCTGCGGGCACATTAGATTACGCAATTAACCAAAACTGGTGGGATTCGTTCTTCGGGTTCATTCCAGGTTCAGTGGGTGAAGTGTCTACATTAGCGATTCTGTTAGGTGGTTTGGTCATCATCTACACCCGTATCGCTTCATGGCGCATTGTTGGCGGTGTAATGGTCGGTATGATTGCCATTTCTACTCTGCTTAACGTTGTCGGTAGCGACACTAACCCAATGTTTGCAATGCCTTGGTACTGGCACTTAGTGTTAGGTGGTTTTGCGTTTGGCATGATGTTTATGGCGACAGACCCAGTGTCAGCGTCATTCACTAACCAAGCTAAATGGGCATACGGTATCTTGATCGGTGCAATGGCTGTGTTTATCCGCGTGATTAACCCTGCATTCCCTGAAGGCATGATGTTGGCAATTCTGTTTGCTAACTTGTTCGCGCCATTGTTCGACCACTTCGTGGTTCAGGCAAATATCAAGCGGAGGATTGCCCGTGGCTAGTAATAAAGATTCGTTCGGCAGAACCTTATTTATCGTCGTTGGCCTATGTCTGATTTGTGCGATATTTGTGTCTACTGCAGCAGTGTTACTGAGACCGACTCAAGCAGAAAATAAACTGCTCGATAAGCAAAAGTACATTCTGGAAGCCGCTGGTCTTATCGATACTAAAGCTGGCAAGGTCACCAAAGCGCAAATTCTGGATACATACGGCAAACACATCGAAGCTAAACTGGTCGATTTGAAAACGGGTGCTTGGGTTGAGGGTGTTGATGCTGACACTTATGATCAACGTAAAGCGTCTCGTGATGTGAAAACCTCATTTGTACCTGAGAACGACATTGCTTCTGTGAAACGCGTAGCGGATAACGCTGTGGTTTATCTTGTTCGTGATGAACAAGGCAAATTAACGAGTGTGATCCTGCCAATCCATGGTTATGGCCTTTGGTCTACTATGTATGCCTTCCTTGCTATGGATGCTGATCTAAACACAGTGCAAAGCTTAGTCTACTATGAGCAAGGCGAAACGCCGGGCTTAGGTGGCGAAGTGCAAAATGCTCAGTGGAAAGCGAAATGGCATGGCAAAAAGTTATTTGATGAGCAAGGTAACATTGCTATCAGCGTAACGAAAAACCCAGCTGTTGCTAGCACTGAATACGGTGTAGACGCATTATCTGGCGCAACCTTAACGAGTAACGGTGTGCAACATTCACTGACATTCTGGTTAGGGAAAGAAGGTTTTGCGAGTTTCATTGAAAAAGCACGCAATGGAGGTCTCAACTAATGTCTGACGCTAAAGAACTGAAACAGGTTCTGACCGGACCTATAGTCAACAACAACCCGATTGCTTTACAAGTACTTGGTGTATGTAGTGCATTAGCGGTAACGAGCAAGCTCGAAACTGCACTGGTAATGGCGTTGGCGTTAACTGCGGTAACCGCGTTTTCGAACCTGTTTATCTCAATGATCCGTAATCATATTCCAAGCAGTGTGCGTATTATCGTACAGATGACCATTATTGCCTCTTTGGTAATCGTGGTTGACCAATTGCTGCAGGCTTATGCTTATCAGATCTCTAAGCAGCTGTCGGTATTCGTCGGTCTGATTATTACGAACTGTATCGTAATGGGTCGTGCCGAAGCTTACGCGATGAAAACACCGCCAATGATGAGCTTTATGGATGGTATCGGTAACGGTTTAGGTTACGGTGCGATTCTGTTAGCTGTTGGCTTCGTACGTGAACTGTTTGGTAACGGTTCTCTGTTCGGTGTTGAAATCCTGCACAAGATCTCTGATGGCGGCTGGTACCAACCAAACGGTCTGCTACTACTGCCTCCGAGTGCGTTCTTCCTGATCGGTGTTTTGATTTGGATTATTCGTACCTATAAGCCAGAGCAAGTTGAAGCAAAAGGGTAAGTGCGATGGAACATTATATTAGCCTGTTAATTCGCTCTGTTTTCATTGAAAACATGGCACTGGCCTTCTTCCTAGGTATGTGTACTTTCTTGGCTGTGTCTAAGAAAGTCACCACAGCCATGGGCCTAGGGATTGCGGTAGTTGTAGTGTTAACTATCTCTGTCCCAGCAAACCAAGTTATCTATCAAGGGCTGCTAGCTCCTGGTGCACTTGCTTGGGCTGGCGCACCTGAAGCTGACTTAAGCTTCTTGAAATTCATTACCTTTATCGGTGTGATTGCGGCTTTGGTTCAAATTCTGGAAATGGCACTGGACAAGTACTTTCCACCTTTGTACAACGCATTAGGTATTTTCTTACCTTTGATCACAGTGAACTGCGCGATTTTTGGTGCGGTATCATTCATGGTTGAGCGTGACTATAAGTTAGGCGAAAGTGTGGTGTTTGGTTTCGGCTCAGGAGTGGGTTGGGCATTAGCTATCGTATTGATGGCCGGTATCCGTGAGAAGCTGAAGTATGCCGACGTGCCTAACGGCCTACGTGGTTTAGGTATTACCTTTATCACTGCTGGTTTGATGGCCTTAGGTTTCATGTCGTTTTCTGGTGTGTCTCTGTAAGAGACGCATAACGGCTTCTTGAATTGGACCTTCTAAGGATAAGTTAATGGATATTCTTGGTATTTTTAAATCTACTCCGCTCGAGGTTTACCTCGGTGTGAGTATGTTTACTGCTATCGTCCTCATCTTGGTATTAGTGATTTTATTCGCTAAGTCTAAGTTAGTGGCTAGCGGTGACATCACGATCGGCATTAATGACGATCCTGAAAAAGCAATTACAACCGGTGCTGGCGGTAAGTTGTTAGGCGTTTTGGCTAACAGCGGTATCTTCGTATCGAGTGCATGTGGTGGCGGTGGCTCATGTGGCCAATGTCGCGTAGTGATTAAGTCTGGCGGCGGCGATATTCTGCCAACAGAACTTGACCACATTAGCAAAGGTGATGCCCGTAAAGGCTGTCGTCTTTCTTGTCAGGTTAACGTTAAGAACGATATGGAAATCGAGCTTGACGAAGAAATCTTCGGTATCAAGAAATGGGAATGTGAAGTTATCTCTAACGATAACAAAGCCACTTTCATTAAAGAGCTGAAGCTGCAAATTCCTGATGGCGAATCTGTACCATTCCGTGCTGGCGGTTATATTCAAATCGAAGCACCTGCTCACCATGTTAAATATGCAGATTTCGACGTACCTGCACAATACCGTGGCGACTGGGAGCACTTCGGTTTCTTCAATCTTGAATCTAAGGTTGATGAAGAAACTATCCGTGCATACTCAATGGCTAACTACCCAGAAGAGTTCGGTATTATCATGCTGAACGTGCGTATTGCTACGCCTCCACCACGTAACCTGACTCTGCCTTGCGGTAAGATGTCATCTTACATTTGGAGCTTAAAAGCTGGCGATAAAGTGACAATTTCTGGCCCATTCGGTGAATTCTTCGCGAAAGATACCGATGCAGAAATGGTGTTTATTGGCGGTGGTGCGGGTATGGCGCCAATGCGTTCACATATCTTCGACCAACTGAAGCGTCTTCAGTCTAAACGTAAGATGAGCTTCTGGTACGGTGCTCGTTCTAAGCGTGAAATGTTCTACGTAGAAGACTTCGACGGCCTAGCGGCTGAGAATGATAACTTCGTATGGCATGTGGCACTTTCAGATCCTCAACCAGAGGATAACTGGGATGGTTACACAGGTTTTATTCATAACGTATTGTATGAAAACTATCTGAAAAACCATGATGCACCAGAAGATTGTGAGTTCTACATGTGTGGACCTCCAATGATGAACGCTGCCGTAATTGGTATGTTGAAAAATCTTGGTGTCGAAGACGAAAACATCTTGTTGGATGACTTCGGCGGCTAATGTTCATTAGTCCTAGATAGAAAAGTTGCAGATGTTGAGGATAATCTCTCATCTGCAACTTTTGCATTTAAGGGCCCAAATAAGAGTAGTAGGTCACTATGTTTCAGACCTTAAAGATCAATACCTCAGTATTAAAGCATTCATTTAACTGGCTAGTCCTCGTAGGGCTGGCCTTTTTTGTTTCAGCCTGCTCAAAGCAGAACGAGGTCATTTCATTAGCGGGCAGCACTATGGGGACGACTTATCACATTAAAGTCGTGCCGAATGAGCAGATGCCGACGGCGCAATTACTTCAAGCGGAAATTGATTTAGCCCTTGAGCTAGTCAATGACCAGATGTCGACGTATCGCCCAAATTCAGAATTATCCCGTTTCAACCAATTGCCATTGGAACAAAGCGTTGAAGTTTCAGCGGATACCATCAAAGTGGTGCAAGAGGGAATACGCTTATATCAAGTGACGGATAAGGCACTTGATATTACCTTAGGTCCTTTAGTTAACCTGTGGGGATTTGGTCCTGATAAGCGCCCAACGAAAGTTCCGACTCAGGCCGATATCGATGCGGCGAAAGCCAAAACCGGTATTAGTGAGCTTTCGATAGAAGGTCATCGTTTAAGTAAGCATAACGCGCATTTGTACGTAGACCTGTCATCAATCGCCAAAGGGTTTGGGGTTGATAAAGTTGCTTCTATTCTCGATAAATACCACGCGACTGGGTATTTAGTTGAAATTGGCGGTGAGCTCAGCATTAAAGGTGCTAAAGGCGATGGTAGCTCTTGGCGCGTTGCCATAGAGCAACCGACCGATGATGGCTCTGAAGCCGTACAGCAGGTTATCTCACCAGGGACTATGGCGATGGCGACCTCGGGCGATTATCGTAATTATTATGAGGAAGACGGCCAACGTTTTACCCATATAATTGATCCACGTACCGGTTTGCCAATCAATCATAAGCTAGCATCTGTGACCGTATTGCATCAGAATTGCATGACTGCCGATGGCTTTGCGACGGCTATGATGGTTTTAGGTACAGAAGCATCATTGGAGCTTGCCAAGAAGGAACACTTGGCGATAATGCTAATTGAAAAGCAAGGCGAAGGATTTAAAGTCTATTACAGTGACGCCTTCAAGCCTTTCCTTAAGTAGTTGGAGTTAACATGAGCACTTTTATCGCGGCATTTGTAGTTTTATTACTGTTCTTTTTGCTGATGTCGATAGGTTATCTCATCAAGCGCAAAGCCGTCGAAGGAAGCTGTGGCGGTTTAGGTGTTCTAGGGATTGAGAAAGCGTGTGATTGTGATGACCCTTGTGACAAACGTAAACGTCGTATGGCCGCTGAAGAAGCGCGCCGTGAGAAGTTAACCAAAGATCGTATTATTTAATATTCTCTCAATCGTCTGTTTCGACAATAGCCTCCCATCTGGAGGCTATTTTTTTGCATGAAACTTATCAAGCTAGACCATCCAATTAAATTTATCCTTGGGTTATGAGGGAGATAGCGCGTTAATCTAAGCAGGAATGAGAATGCTTTTCATCATTAAGTTAGTGAAATATAAAGATAATTTGAGTTGATGGGTAAATTGTACTAGGCTAGAAGCTTGATTTAGATCAATCTTTTTCACGCTTACCAAGGATAGTAACTTATGAAAGGTCATCCTAAAGTGGTTGGGCAACTGAATCGGGTGCTTACCTGTGAGTTGACCGCCATCAATCAATATTTCCTCCATGCCCGCATGTTTAAACATTGGGGCTTAGAGAAACTCAATCACGTCGAATACAAAAAATCCATCCAAGATATGAAGCACGCCGATAAGCTCATCGAGCGCGTGTTGTTTTTGGAAGGTCTGCCAAATTTGCAGCAACTCGAGAAACTTCGCATTGGTGAACATAGCCAAGAAATGCTCGACTGCGATCTGGCCATGGTGCAAGAGCAGCTTACATTGCTGCGTGATGCGATTAGCCTGTGTGAAGCCGAGCAAGACTATGTGAGCCGCGATCTGCTGGAAGACATCCTTGAAGACGAGGAAGAACACTTAGATTGGCTCGAGTCGCAGCAAGAGCTCATTACGCTAACCGGTATTCAAAATTATCTTCAATCGCAAATTAGCGACCAATAGGAGCGGGATATGAAAGGCGATAAAGACGTCATCGATGCGTTAAATCGACTCCTAACGGGAGAACTCTCGGCAATGGATCAATATTTTGTCCATGCACACATGTACGAAGATTGGGGCTTGAATGAACTTTATGAGCGCATCGCCCATGAGTCTGATGATGAAAAAGCCCATGCGGCCAAATTAGTACAGCGTATTTTATTCCTCGAAGGAACGCCTAATGTTGCCGCCCGTGAGGCGTTGAACATAGGTAAAGATGTGGAAGAGATGCTGCGTAATGATCTCGCCTACGAGTACAAGGTCGCGGACGATTTGCGCCAAGTGATTGCCCTGTGTGAGCAGAAGCAAGATTACCAGACCCGCGAAATCCTCGAAGTGTTACTCGACGATACTGAGTCGGACCACATGTATTGGCTCGAAAAACAACTCGGACTTATCGACCGTGTCGGGCTGCAAAACTACCTGCAAACTAAGATGTAATCGCTAAATCGAGATCAGCGAGACTAACTCGCTGATCTTATTTCTACCGCTTCCTATTTTTCGAATCCCTATATAGTCTATCTGACTGTAAAACTCTGCCTCTACAAACTCATCATCTGCAATCTGCCTTAAATTTAGCGAATCCTGTTATATGTTCAATATCCTTTCTTTACAAATACTTATTTACGTTTTTTATGGTGATTCCATCTGTTGTTAACAGGTAAAAATTGTTACCGTGTAAAACTATTTTTGCGAGCCATATTGTTAAGTTGTTGGTCAGCCAGACGGGAAGATTGATGGGATATATGAAACGTTCTCTAAGTTTGCAGTTAGTGGTGACTATCGTTGGTGCGCTTGCTGTACTGCTTACCTTAGTCGCCGCTTTGTTGGTGACGAAAGAAAGTGATAACACGCGAAAGCAGGTCGATGCGGATATTTCGGCGCTGGTTGCCTTAAAAGCCAATGAGATCAGCGGTTACTTTATTGCTAAGGGCCAAGTGATCCATTCAGTATTTGCCGAGCCGGGTTTAGTCAAATGGTTTACTCAGTATCACGCCCGTGGCAGTCATCTCGCGACTGATCGCCAGTATCAAGACATTATTGCTTACTTTAAGTCTTTCTCCGATCGCGATAGCGATGTTAAGTCTGTGTTTTTTGGCTCGGCCAATACCTTCGAGTACTTTGACCTTAATGGCCGCTTCGATGGCGACCCAGATTACTACACCAACAAACGACCTTGGTGGCAGGAGGCGATTGACCAGCGTGGCTTGTTTGTTGGCGATCCTGCGGTCGATGCGAACGATGGTTCAATTTCTGCCACGGTTAAAACCCCTGTTTATGCTGCCAATGGTGAGCTGATTGGGATCGGCGGCATGGATATCTTGATTGATACTATTGGTAAATCCCTGCTGGCACCGATCAAATACCGTGACTTTGGCCAAGCTTTCTTGATGACAGACGAAGGCAAGCTAGTGTATTTCCCTGGTTTTTCCGAGCGTTTCCCGCCGGGCTCCTTGGCGAATCAAGTGGATACTCAGTTTAAGGACACATCAGGATTTTCGGCATTACGACAACAGATGCAAAGGGAAGCGCAAGGGTTTGCTAATGTTACATTTAATGGCGTTCCCCAGCGGGTGAGCTTTGTGACCGTGGGCGGCGATTATCCCAAACAAAAGTGGCACTTAGCCTTTATGTTGCCCCACGAAGTGATTGAAGCACCAGTGACCGCCGCGTTCTGGAATGCCAGTATGGTCGCCATAGGTATCATGCTGCTAATGGGCGTGACGGTATGGTTGATGTTGCTGCCCTTTAGACGCCAGTTAGCTAAGTTATTGGATGCGATGGAAGATATCGCCGAAGGTGACAGTGATTTATCAAAACGTATTCTAATGGATCGAGAAGATGAGTTAGGCAAACTTGGCGATGCCTTTAACCGCTTTGCCGAGAAAGTGCAGCATATGTTGTTAGATACGCGCAGCTTAACCCAAGAGGTTGGGACGGGCGTTATTGATGCGCGGCAGATCTGCGACTTAGCCGTGTCGTCGGTCTCATCGCAAAAGCAGCAGATAGATTCGGTTGCCACCGCCGCGACGCAAATGGCGCAAACCAGTCAAGAAATGGCTGTCAGTGCCCAGCGGGCGAATGATTTTGCCCAGAAGGCGCAAACTCAGGCCCACGATGGTACACAGATTGTTTCCCGTGCGACCGAAGGGATGAAAGCGCTGTCACAGCAAGTGATTGCGGCGGCGAAAGTGATTAAACACTTACGCAATAGCTCAGAGCAAATCGGTGAAGTCTTGAGCGTGATCCGTAATATTGCCGAACAAACCAATCTATTGGCATTGAATGCGGCGATTGAAGCGGCGCGTGCGGGTGAGCAAGGCCGTGGCTTTGCTGTGGTGGCAGACGAAGTGCGCACGCTGGCATCCCGTACCCAAGATTCTACCGCTAACATTCAAGGTATTATTCACACCTTGCAACAAAGCGCATTGCAGGCCGAGCAAGTGATGGAATCGGGCGTTGAGCAAGCGAAAGCGGGGCAAGAGCTAACGACTCAGGTCGAAGCGGCACTGAATGATATTGCGACGGCGATTATGTCAATCCAACAGCAAACGGTTGAAATAACCGTAGCAATCGATCAGCAAGCCGTGGCAGCCGAGGAAGTGGCGCTCAATGTCGATAATGTGCGGGGGTTGTCGGATCAGTCTTTGCTTTCGAGTCAGGACTTGTCGCAAAGCTTGCAAGGCTTTGAGGATATGACCCGCGCACTTACTCGCAATATCGGCCAATTTAAGATTTAAGCCTGAGTTGGTCAGTGAACTATTTGCTCACTGACCATCAGCTCAATCACGGCATCACTCATAGTGCACTCACAAAAGGAGCTTAGGCTCCTTTTAATTTTAGGTTTCCCGCCCGATCCCCGCTAAATTGATGACGAACACTTGATTACTGTTTTTATATACAGTATTTTGGCGTTAGAGGAATTCAACGTGCGAAAAATTATTCACATCGATATGGACTGCTATTTTGCGGCAGTGGAAATGCGCGACTTTCCCGAATACCGTGGCAAGCCTTTAGCTGTGGGCGGCAGCAGCGATCGTCGTGGTGTTATTAGCACTTGCAGTTACGAGGCACGTAAATTCGGTGTGCGTTCGGCGATGGCGACCGCTTATGCCTTTAAGTTGTGTCCCGATCTCATTTTGGTTCCTGGGCGGATGCAGGTTTATAAAGATGTCTCACTGCAAATTCGTGAAATTTTCTCCCGCTATACCCCATTGATTGAGCCGTTGTCCTTAGATGAAGCCTATTTAGACGTGAGTGAGTGCCAACAATATAAGGGCTCGGCGACCTTGATTGCGCAGGCCATTCGCCGCGATATCTTAGCCGAAACGGGGTTAACCGCTTCGGCTGGCATAGCACCAGTGAAGTTTTTAGCTAAGGTTGCCTCGGATTTGAATAAGCCAAACGGCCAATATGTGATTACCCCAGAGACACTCCCTGAGTTTGTTAAAACCTTATCGCTGCGTAAAATTCCCGGTGTCGGCAAAGTCACCGCCGAAAAGCTCTCCTCGCTTGGTCTCAATACCTGTGGTGATGTGCAAGCCTATTCTAAAGCTGAGTTATTGGCGCGATTCGGTAAGTTTGGTGGTGTCTTGATTGAACGTGCCCAAGGCATAGATGAGCGGGGCATTTCTGCCGACAGGGAGCGTAAATCGGTGGGTGTTGAAACCACGTTAGCGAAGGATATTTATAGCCTAGAGCAGTGCCAACAAGTGATGCCAGGATTGATCCAAGAATTAGCCCTACGTTTGAGCCGCAGCGCTAAGGAGCGCAAAATTCACAAGCAAGTGGTCAAGCTCAAGTTTAATGATTTCAAGCAAACCACTATCGAGCATCGCAGCGATGAAGTCTCGATTGTGATGTTCTATGATCTACTCGCACAGGCGATGGCAAGGCAAGAGGGGCGCGGCATTCGCCTATTAGGTATTTCGGTCGGCCTCGCCGATTCTATCCTCGCAGTGCCCGAAATCCCAAATGCCCAGACTCAGCTTGATTTAGCGCTCTAGCTGTTTACTGAGTCGATACGCCGCAGACTCACGCCTGAATGGCTCAATAAGCCTCGGGTGGATTTGCCAACATAAAATCAATTAACAGTCTGACCCGTAAGGGCAGGTTGTCCCGATCGCGATACATCAAGTAGGCTGTGCGCGGAATACCTTGCCATTCTGGCAGTATTTGAACGAGCTTGCCGCTTTGTATCTGTTCACTCGCCATGCTGATGGGTAATAGTCCAATACCGAGCCCCGCCACTACAGCCTGACTGGCGATCGCCATATCATCGACGGCTAATTTGATGTTACCTCTTGGCTCAAACTCGACATTTTGCCCAGTGCTTTTGTGCTGTAAACGCCACGTTTTTGTGGGCTTAGCGATGATAACCGGATGCAGATCCAGTTCTTCTATGGATTGCAGTGTATGCCACTGGATTGCCGGTGTGCTGGCGCAAAGCACAAAGCTAATCGTGGTAAGTGGCCTTGCAATCCAATCGGGATCTTTAGGTTCGCCCACTCGAAAGGCGATATCGATGGCGTTTTCACTGACATCGATATTCATGTTCGACAGACTTAAATCGATATCAATATTGGGATAATGCCGTTGGAAGGCGTTGAGTGATTCACCCAGCCAGCGATAGGTTGTATTGATGGGCGCCGAGATCCGCAATTTGCCAACCGCTTGATGTTTATCCGCATGCAACTCACCGGATACCTGGTTTAACTCGATAAACAGCGGGCCGCAGCGTTCGAGATACCGCTGACCTGTAGCGGTAAGGTTGACTCTATGGGCGTCTCTGTGCAGTAAACGCAGGCCTAATGATTGTTCTAACAGATTGATTCGACGGCTTAAGGTTGAAGGTGGAATGCCTAAGTGCTGCGCCGCGAGCTTAAAGCTCCCTTGTTGTGCCACCACCCAAAATAAGCGCATATCGTCTAAGGAATAATTAAGTTTCATATTTGGAATTTAAGCTCTCAATCTTGTTTGTTTTAATAATATATGAAACTTATAAACTAAGCTCAATCCCAATTACCTCCCTAGAGTCCGATATGAAATCCCATACACCTTACATGACAATTGTTTGTCTACTGATTTGCGTTTTTAGCTGGGGCAGTGTGTTTCCGATTGCTAAGCGAGTGCTGGAGGAGATGTCAGGGGAATCCCTCGTATTCTGGCGTTTTACCATTGCGGCTGTGACTCTGGCGTTATATATCGTTTTTACTCGTCAGGCTTGGCCCAAATTGAGTTTGGCGCAATACATTGTCATAGCGCTAGTAGGCGTGATTGGTGTGGGCGGCTTAAATCTGGCGTTATTTAATGGGCTGCAGCACACCTCTGCCGCCAATGGCGCCTTGATTATGGCGCTCAGCCCGCTGGTGACTTCAATCGTCAACGCGCTATTACAGCGTGAATGGCTCAGCAGGCAGCAAGTGTTCAGCTTAGTGGGCGGTTTGGCGGGCGTACTGTTAGTGATCACTAACGGCAGTATGCAGCAATTACTCAATTTTAGTTTTAGCCAAGGTGATGTGATGATTGCCGCTGGCATGTTGGCGTGGAGTGGTTATACCATTTGTTCGCAACGGGTCGGCCATTGGTTGCCTGTGTTGCCCTTTACCTTGCTGAGTATGATAGCAGCCAGTGTGTCTATGTCCGTGGTTGGGCTTGGCCGAGGTGAGTTTCACCCTTGGCAGGAGTTGATGGGGCTGTCGACGACGGCTTTGTCTAGCGTGCTCTACATAGGTTTGTTCGCCACTGTGCTCGGTTATCTGTTTTGGATTAACGGCGTTAAGGCGCTTGGCCCCGCTAAGGCATCGGTCTTTTTTAATCTCGTGCCCGTTTTTGCGGCATTAACGGCGTTAGCCATGGGGCAGGCGGTAACGGAAATTCAATTGGTGGGTATGCTGATAGTAATCCTTGCGTTGATGTTACCTATGTTAGTCAACCTACGCGCGGCAAGAGGCTTAGTGGTTAAGCGCTGCTAATCTATGCTAGCTTTGCTGTTTAAATATAAGGGAGCACCTGAATTCAGATCATCACTGCGACAGGTTTATGCTCCCTTATTCGGTAGAGGGGACTTTTCAAACATCACTGATTTACAAAAGGTAACTTATATAAAAACTTTCACTCTCAACAAATTACAGTTTAAAACGACTGACCAGCGCCGTGAGGTTACCCGCCATTGACGAGAGTTGTACGCTTGCGGCGTAGATTTCATCAGTGTTGCGTAAACTGTCCTCCGACTGTTCGGCAATGTGTTGAATATTTTGATGACTCTCATTGGCCATAGTGGTTTGCGCTTTGGCAGCGAGGGCGATTTGATTATTCATTTCGCTGATCTGGCTCACCATTTCTGCAATATGCGCTAGGGCTTCACCGGCATTACTGGCGGCTTCGACGCTTGAAATCGCCTTTTCATTACCGATATTAATTGCCGCCACAGCGCTTTGGGTGCCATTTTGCACATTGGCGATCATCAATTTAATTTCTTCGGTGGATTGGTGGGTCTTAGAGGCGAGGGAGCGCACTTCATCGGCAACCACAGCAAAGCCGCGTCCTTGTTCGCCCGCTCGCGCCGCTTCAATCGCTGCGTTAAGGGCTAATAGATTCGTCTGCTCGGCAATAGATTGGATCACCTCAAGCACGCGGCCGATATGTTGGCCTTCTTGTTCGAGTTTGTTGATCTGCATTTCGGCTGAGCCTACATCTCCTGCGAGTTCACGAATTACATTGATGGTTTTTTTCACTCTCTCTTGGCCATCGGCGGTAAAGACATCGGCTTGTTTCGCGGCATCGGCGGCATGACTGGCACTGACAGACACTTCTTGCACTGAGGCAGCAATGTGATCACTGGCATCGGCGATTCTATGGGTGGCCGCCTGTTGATCCATCAAGGTATGTTTTGCCGTGGCACTGGTTTTGGCTAGCCCTTCGGCGGCGACATTCAGCTCCGAAGTAGATTGTTTAAACTGCGAGATAATGCCGTGTAAATTATCGAGGAAGTGATTGAAGGCATTGGCAAGATCACCCAGTTCGTCCTTAGAGGTTAGCTGGATTCGCTCGGTCAAATCGCCATCACCATCGGTAATGTCGTGGATTTTCGCGAGCAAAACTGCGAGTGGCTTACTGATGAGTTTAGGCAGCGCAACGATGAACAGAATGCAGATCAGGATACTAATCGTTAAAGCAATTAACTGCATCTGCTGCCCACGATAGGCGTCATCATCCACTTGGGTGACGGCTGCTGCCGTGTTGCTGTTTAAGTCATCGATCAACTGATTAATATTTTGATGCAACTGCTCGAATTGCGTCGCTGCTTGGCCAAAGCTCAGATCAATGGCGGTCGTGCGACCGTTACGGCCATTTTGGGTGCGCTGATTGCTGATTTCAGAAGTGGTGGTACTCCACGCCTCGAAACTGCGATTTAATTCATTGAGTTTTTCTTTTGCGAGGGGACTAGTGGTCACCTTGGAAAACTGATTAAGGTGTTCTTTGACCAAAGATATACTATTAGTGTGCTGTTTTAGAAGGCTATTATAGGAGTCAGTGCCCACGTTAACGAACATCAGGCTACGTTCGGCAACTTGCGCTTGGTAAAGCTCTTTATCAGCTTGCAGCAGTTCAGATTGGCTCGGTAAGTATTCGAGTGCGAGCGTATTTGCGCTGTTATTTAATGCTTTAAGCCCTAAGATGCCAGTTGAAGAGGCGAAGATGACTACGCCAGCGAGTAGCAGACTCGGGTAAGTCAGTTTCTGGTTAACGGAAAGATCTTTATACCATTCCATAGCCACGCCCTCCTTGATTGATACACTGAAAGGTGAGGGCCGCGATAACCACGAAATAAAAGCGGATGCGGCCCATCACTGGCGTTTTCTGGCTATTAGAGTCCGAATTGATCTAGGTTGATCCCTATGGTGATAGCACCAATTGCGGCATCGCCATCCATGACGGGTATCGATATTTGTACCAGATAAGCTTGGGAGCTAGTGTCAAATTTGACCGGACCTATGTGCTTATCGCCTTTGCCATTGGCGAAGGATTTTTGCCATTTATCCTCATCACCCTGCCAGTAGTCCGAGGTTTTACTGGTCATGGCGACGTTAGCACCTTGATTATCCATGAGGAAAATTTCTTGGTAGTAAGGTTGGCTGGCTTCGAAGGTGGTGAGAAACTTGGCCGCTTCGTTGTTCATCAAGGACGACATAAAATCATCAATCCCAGCGGTGGCGATCCATTTTTCATCTAATGTTTTGATCGAATCTAAACTTTTGCCTTGAGCATTTTGCGCTTTAACGGCATTCACCAGCACCACTTCTTTACCTAATGGCATCAGTGAATCGGCTAGATCGATAACGGCTTGGGGGACTTCTTCGGCGAAACTGAGGTTACTGCTGAGCAGTAGTGCGGCGGCTGACAAGATTTTACCAAATTTCATGATCTCTATTCCTTAAGGTCACTGTATTGAAGGGGAAAGCGGCTATCTCTAAAAGCGCGACAAGCAAAAATACGTTCAGGTTAGACAAAACAACTATAGTAGAAAATTCAAGTTATTCAGTTCTTTCATAAAAATTTTATCAATGGCATTTCTACACACAAATAGAAGGCGCGATAAAAAATAAGGCCACATCTGACTTGAGCAGATGTGGCCTTGAATTAAGTGCCAATTGAGTGAGCTAGGCTAACTTTAGACTAGGGCGTTACGCCTTAACTGGAATACGCTCGAGTACGGCTAATAATAAGGTCCAGTATTGGCCGACTGTGGTGATGTTCACCATCTCATCTGGTCCGTGTGGATACCGAATCGTGGGACCAATCGAGACCATATCCATATCTGGATAAGGCTTTTTGAATAAACCACACTCAAGACCCGCATGGATCACCATGATCACTGGCTCTTTGTGGTAAATGTCCTGATAGGTTTCGCGTACTATCGCCATAACAGGTGAGCTGTTATCTGGCTTCCAACCTGGGTAAGCGCCGCTTAAATCGATATCGGCTCCGGCTAAGTTAGTTAACGCAGTTAACATGCCTTCGACTTGAGTTCTACCAGAATCAATCAGTGAGCGAACAAGGCACAGGATAGTGACTTGTTCATCGTCAGTGCTGATAACGCCTACGTTGAGTGAGGTTTCAGTCACACCTTCGACTTCATCGCTCATGCGGATCACGCCGTTCGGGCACACATGCAGCAAATCGATCAGGGTATTTTGGCTGTTTTCGCTCATCACACGTTTCGGCGTTGGGATAGTGTTTAACACTAAACGCATATCAGGATCGGCAATGGCGAGTTCAGTGCGGATAAGCGCTTCAAACTCAGCGACTTTTTCGTTTAAGGCACTGACGTTTTCTTCTGGCAACATAAAGCTGATGTTGGCTTCACGTGGGATCGCATTACGCAATGAACCGCCGCTAAATTGGGTCAGCTCTAACGCTAAATCATCGGCATTTTCAAATAGGAAACGCGCCAGTAACTTGTTGGCGTTGCCGCGACCTAAGTGAATGTTCACCCCAGAGTGGCCGCCTTTTAAGCCAGATAAATGCAGGCTAAAGGCCGAGTAACTTTGCTCAGACGCTTGCCACACCATAGGCAGGGTGATTTGAGCATCGACGCCACCGGCGCAGCCCATGTAAATTTCACCCTCTTGCTCAGAATCTGTGTTGATCAGGATCTCTGCATCTAACATGCCCGCTTGTAAACCAAAAGCACCCGTCATGCCGGCTTCTTCATCGATCGTCAGTAGCACTTCTAATGGACCGTGCTTGATATCATCTGAGCCCAAAATGGCCAGCGCCGATGCCATGCCGATACCGTTATCAGAACCTAAGGTCGTGCCTTTGGCTTTAACCCAATCGCCATCAACATAGGCTTCGATAGGATCTTTAGTAAAATCATGCACTTTGTCGGCATTCTTCTGCGGCACCATATCGATATGGGCTTGAATGACCACGATTTTACGATCTTCCATTCCGGGCGTTGCAGGTTTACGGATGATCAAGTTGCCAACGGCATCCTCAACGACGGCAAGTTGTTTGCTTTTAGCCCATGCTTGAATGTGCTGGCTTAAGGCTTGCTCATGCTTAGATGGGTGGGGAATCGCGCAGATTTGTTCAAACCATTGCCATAATGGCTGCGGGTATAACTGACTTAACGCTGTCACTAGAGTGTCCCTCATAAGGTCTTGTGGGTATAGGGCAAATTTGCGGCCATTCTACCACATTCTGCGCAGCCAATTAATCTCAGCATCACAGGCTTTTGTTACGCTGGCAGCCAAAGTTTCCAGTTGGGATTTTTCAGAGGGTCTCGATACCACTTTTAGATTGGTAATTAGGCGATAGAGCGGGAATAATGCAGACACAATAATGAAAAAGGATGGGTCATGTTTCAAGTTAACTTCGTTGATGTAAAAGCAGAAAATGCCATTTTTGATGGTGAAGGTTGGGATGCAGTTGTGGTGGTAACGCCAGATCTGGATACCATAGGTTTTGATGAGATCAGTTTATTGGCTCAGCACGGTGCCCACGTGGATAAGCGCGTAGGTAAGAGCCCGACATTACTGTTTGCCCCGGGTCTGGCGGGAGGTCGCTTGATCATCGCGCCTGTCACCCAAGTGAACGACGAGTATGTAGATGTGCGTGTATATGCCGATGCCGCAAGGGCGGCGATTGCCATTGCAAAAGAGGCGGGCGCCAAACGTCCGTTGTTATATGTGGTGCCATCGAAGGATTTGCGTTTTAGTTTTGCCTCTGAAGTCGCGGCGTTAGCCTGCGGTCAAGAACTGTGGCAAACCTTAGAGCTGCGTGAAGCGACGGGCTTAACGCCTGCATTTGAGGCCATAGGGTTACTATCGTCATCAACCCATAACAGCAATTTGCTCAATGCGTTAGAAGCGGGCCGCGTATTAGCGCGGGATTTATGTGGTACAGAACCTGAGCGCATGTCGGCTAAAGCCTTTGCTGACTATTGTCTGCAATCCTTAGCGGGCAGCGTGATCAAAACCGCAGTGGTAGAAGACAGAGATATTTTAGAGCGTGACTATCCGCTGCTCAGTGCAGTAGCGCGCTCCTCATTTGCCGTCGGTCGTCATCAACCTCGGGTGGTGAAATTAGAATATCTGCCAGAGGGTGAAGTGACTCGCACTTTCCTGTTCGCGGGGAAGGGCGTGATTTACGATACCGGCGGCGCCGATCTGAAAGTCGGCGGTTCTATGGCGGGCATGAGCCGTGATAAAGGCGGCGCTTCTGCCGTGGCGGGGCTATTCAAAACCTTGTCAATGCTCAAGCCTAAGGGCATTCGCGTGATTGCCGAGTTAGGTTTAGTGCGTAATAGCATAGGCAGCGAAGCCTTCGTGACTGATGAAATCATCACCAGTCATGCGGGTGTACGAGTGCGGATTGGTAATACGGATGCCGAAGGGCGCTTAGTGCTGGCGGATTTATTGAGTCATTTACGCATCAAAGCCGTGTCGGCGGTGAAGCCTGAAATGTTTTCGGTAGCAACACTCACGGGTCACGTAGTGCGCTGTTATGGCAGTTATCCTGCGGCGGTGGAAAACTCAGTGGCGAGTTCGCAGCAATGCGCTGTCACTTTACAACAGCAGGCGACTCAATGGGGCGAACCCTTTGAAGTGTCTACATTGCGACCTGAAGACTTCGCGAAGATCCGCGATGTGTCGGGCGCTGCTGAAATGTTATCTTCAAATAATGCCCCATCATCGATTACCGCCCGTGGACATCAATATCCGGCGGCGTTTTTACTGAAAGCGTCGGGGCTATTTGACCATGGTGTAACCGCCCCGATTCCCTTAGCTTATATGCACTTAGATATCGCTGGTAGTGCGACAGAAGGCGATCCGCTCTACGGCAAACCTACGGCCAGTCCGCTAGTGGGCTTGTATCAATATCTGATCAATCGTTAGTAACAAAAAGAAATAATTCTGTAATACCTTATTTATTAGATGGTTACAGGATTATTTCTGTTTTTCTGTGAAACAGATCGCCATTAACCCTACTATAGTTGTGTAATTTAATTACATTAAAAAGCCTTAATTAAAAAAATTACAAATAAAGATTGTAATAAAACTACAAAACCATATAATTGCTTTCGTGGATTAGGCGCTATGCCTTTCCTCTCTAGTCTATCCAGGATGGATATTTTTCTCCAAGGACCTGAGTGACAAGTCGTCTCAACGGATATGAGAATCTCTAGTTCCAGGGAACCGAGCCAAGCTTCACTAGAGTACTTAATCACAACTAATTTAGGAGTATTGACTATGTCTTATACAGGCAACAACCATTTTTATTGGCAGAACACTTGGTTTAACACTGATGTTTTGCGTGGCGGTTTATTCGCCATGAGCTTTAAGGCCTAACCCTCCTTAAAGTTTAGTTTCCATCATCCATCATCCATCAACCTTTGTATCGCCTTTTTTGGCGTGTTTAGACTCAAGTAGCATATCGATGTTTTTTCATGGGTATGCCAGGTTTTTCCCGCTAGCGCGGTAATGTACTTCCCCGAAAGGGACGCTTGAAATATGTCTTTGCCTGCTCATTGAGCAGGCTTTTTTTTGCCTTTTTTTCGCTTAAGCCTGTAACTGTTTTACCTGATAGTAATGAGCATAAACTGATAGTGTCAGAAGTGGTAAAGCACCTATTACCAGCCCTCACACTTAATCGCCTCCTCAGAGGTGAGGGATTGCTTCTTTAATAAATGTGGCGTTGAGATTACTGGAGAAGAGGTTGAAGTGTATGTTGAGCCTGCGCCACTCTGGGGTTATTGGTATGCACTGGGTGATCCTAAAAAATTCCAAGCGCTCCTTTCATGCGCTATGTAAACACTATCTGATGAAGTAGTTTGCTCAGGTGATAACATTACCAATACTAATAAATACAAGCTTAACTAAGTTGCTAAGCGCTAACTGACTCCGCATATTTATTATTTTATTGAACCGCACAGTCATGGCGAGGTTTCCATCATTTGCGTTCAGAATAAATTACTCGGCCGTTTACCGAATGATTTATGGTTACTTGTGTTTATCCCTTGCCAATTTTCTGGCCTGACCAGCCTAAACTCCCTATAATCGGCTGCAAATGTCATCACGTTACATAGTGTTTACATCTACCTACCCTACATACTTAAAATAAAAAGGAACCTTGTTCCATGTTAGAAAAACTGTTCAAACTGAAACAAAATCAAACGAGCCTCAAGCAGGAAGCGGTCGCCGGTTTGACAACATTTATGACGATGGCCTACATCATTTTTGTGAATCCAATGATGTTAGCCGATGCGGGCATGGACCATGGGGCTGTATTCGTGGCGACTTGTTTAGCTGCGGCTGTCGGCTGTTTAGTTATGGGCTTGATGGCGAATTATCCTATTGCGCTTGCACCTGGCATGGGGCTGAACGCCTTTTTTACCTACACAGTTGTGGGTGAGATGGGTTACAGCTGGGAGACTGCACTTGGCGCGGTATTCCTGTCGGGTATTTGCTTTTTAATCTTATCTTTAGTGCGCATTCGAGAGTGGATTGTGAATAGCATTCCCATGTCGCTGCGTATTGGTATTGCCGCTGGTATTGGTCTGTTCCTTGCGCTGATTGGCCTTAAGAGTGCCGGTATTGTGGTGGCAAGCCCTGCAACCTTAGTGACCTTGGGCGATATCACCGCATTTCCGGCGGTGATGGCTGTGTTAGGCTTTTTCCTGATCATTGCTATGGTGCAACGTGGAATGAAGTCGGCGGTTATCCTAAGTATCTTGATTATCACAGGGCTGGGATTAGTGTTTGGCGATGTGCAGTATCACGGCATTGTGTCTATGCCGCCGTCGATCATGCCAACATTTTTGAAGATGGATTTATCCCAAGTCTTTGAAGTGACGATGTTATCTGTGGTGTTTGCCTTCTTATTTGTCGATCTCTTCGATACCTCTGGCACCTTAGTTGCGGTTGCACAGCGCGGTGGTTTCCTCGATGAGAAGGGCCGCTTACCGCGATTAAACCGTGCCTTAACTGCTGACAGTTTAGCGACAATTGCGGGCGCGGCTTTTGGTACATCGACGACCACAAGCTATATCGAAAGTACGGCGGGTGTGAGCGCGGGTGGTCGTACTGGTTTGACGGCAGTTGTCGTGGGATTACTCTTTATTGCTGCGTTATTCCTGTCGCCATTGGCGGGAATGATCCCAGCGTATGCGACGGCGGGTACACTGTTTTATGTGGCGATTCTGATGATGTCAGGACTCGTGCATGTCGAATGGGAAGATTTGACTGAAGCCGCACCGGTAGTCGTTGTGTGTATTTTAATGCCGCTGACGTTTTCCATCGCGACAGGCATCGCCTTTGGGATGATTTCATACGCCGCAATCAAATTACTCACGGGTCGTTTTAGCGATCTCAATGTGGGCATTGTCGTCTTGGCCGCGCTGTTTGTGGCTAAGTTTATCTATGGCTAATCCTATCGATTAGTGGCTCGAGCAGTGCAAGCTCGCAACCTAGATTGTCTACAATAGACAATATTTTTTGAGGGTCATCTAACTGATGGCCCTTTTTAATGCGCTATTCTAAGCAAAATCGAAAATTTATTCGGAGTTAATAACTCCTTGCTACCAATTACCCAGCGGATTAGGTATAAGGATTGTTCGGTTATTTTTTACAAATGAATAATGAACTTAAGTGAGATTGCGTATCGCCGCGTAGTAGTGAAGTTAGGGACGAGTGTGCTGACCTCTGGCAGTAAACAGCTAGATAAAGCCCACATGGTTGAGCTTGCTCGTCAAATGGCCGCACTGATGAAGTCAGGGGTCGAAGTCGTATTATGCACTTCTGGCGCAATTGCCGCCGGGCGTGAACATCTCCAATACCCGATACTGCCCGACACTATGGCCAATAAGCAATTGTTAGCCGCTGTCGGGCAAAGTCAGTTGATCCTCGCTTGGTCACAACTCTTTAGTATTTATGGGCTGCATGTCGGCCAATTGCTGCTGACCCGCGCCGATTTGCAGGATAGGGAGCGTTACCTCAACGCCCGTGACACGCTTAATGCCTTGCTGGCCAATAATATTGTGCCGATCATCAATGAAAACGATGCCGTTGCCACTAATGAAATCAAAGTCGGTGATAACGACAATCTGTCGGCCCGTGCCGCACTGCTGTGTGATGCCGATTTATTGATTTTATTGACGGATCAAAAGGGCTTATTCGATGCCGATCCGCGCACTAACCCGAATGCTAAGTTGATCTCCCAAGTCGTCAAGATTGACGACAGCCTACGTATGTTGGCGGGCGGGTCTGTTTCTGGTTTAGGTACGGGCGGAATGTCGACTAAATTGGAAGCGGCGGATATTGCTCGCCGTGCGGGCATCGAAGTGGTTATCGCCTCTGGCCATCACCCCGATGTGATTAAAAAAGTGGTGAGTAAGGAATCGGTTGGCACGCATTTTAGTGCGATTGAAAACCCGCTAGAAAGCCGTAAACAGTGGATTTTAGCGGGACCTGCGACTCAAGGTTCTTTAGTGCTCGATGCGGGCGCGGTCAAAGCCGTGACAGACAAGGGCCGCAGCCTATTGTCTAAAGGTATCATCGGCGTTAAAGGCCAGTTTGAGCGCGGCGCAACGCTGCAATTAGTTGATCAACAGGGTAAAGTGATTGCTAAAGGGATGACACGATACTGCGGCCAAGCCCTCAGTTTGATCGCGGGCAAGCATTCCGATGAGATCGAGTCTTTACTCGGTTACGATTATGGTGACGCAATCGTGCACCGCAACGACATGGTTGTCTTATAAGCGAGGTCTGTTTTGAGTCAAATTAATCAAGAACAGTATTTACAGCAACTTGGTAATAATGCCAAACAGGCAAGTTACGCCTTAGCCAATTTAACCGCTAGCCAAAAGGCTGACTTACTCGAAGCCATCGCCGATGCGCTGACGGAAAATACAGCCGCTATTTTAGCCGCGAATGCTAAAGATGTGGCCGCTGCTAGAGCCGATGGATTAACGGATGCGATGATCGACAGACTGTTGCTCGATGATGCGCGTCTGGCGGGCATTATCGGTGATATTAGCGATGTGATCCGTCTTGCCGATCCGGTAGGTGAAGAATTTGGCAGCAAGTTATTAGATAACGGTTTAAGGCTGACTCGCCGCAGAGTACCACTTGGGGTGATCGGTGTTATCTATGAGGCTCGGCCTAATGTCACTGTTGATATCGCGGTACTTGCCCTTAAAACCGGTAATGCGGTGATCCTCCGTGGCGGTAAAGAAACCCTAGCATCGAATAAGCTTATTAGTGACGTGATCCGCGGCGCGATTGTCGCCCAAGGTTTACCGATAGATGCGGTGCAATTTATTGATTCTTCAGACAGAGCTTTAGTGACAGGTTTACTTAAGCTCGATCAATATGTCGACATGATAGTGCCCCGTGGCGGTCAAGCACTGCAGCGCTTATGTGCTGAGCAGGCGACCATTCCGGTGATTTTAGGCGGCATAGGTATTTGCCATTTATATGTCGATAAAAATGCCAATCTTGAACGGGCTCTCGAAGTGATCGCTAACGCCAAAGTGCAGCGTCCAACTGTGTGTAATGCGCTTGATACCTTGCTGGTGGATGAGCGCGTGGCGAGTACATTTGTGCCGCAAATTGCCGAGTATCTGCATCGTTTAGGCGTGCGTTTTTCAGTCTGTGACACAAGCTTTAGTCTGCTTGATGGTTTAGGGTTTGATGTGACGCTCGCCAAGGCTGAGGATTTTGGCATCGAATGGTTGTCGTTAACCTTAGGCATTAAAGTGGTGAGCGATATCGATGTCGCCGTTAGTCATATTCGCCAATATTCTAGCGGCCATTCGGAAGCGATTTTGACCGATGACATTCACGCAGCGGCGCACTTTATGAACGAAGTGAACTCAGCGGCTGTGTATGTCAATGCCAGCACACGCTTTACCGATGGCGGCCAGTTTGGCCTTGGTGCCGAAGTTGCTGTGAGCACGCAAAAACTCCATGCTCGCGGCCCAATGGGGCTTGAGGCATTAACCACGTATAAGTGGCTAGCTTGGGGGGATTACACAAGCCGTGTTTAGTGGTTAAAAACCATAAAATTAAAGCCGTTAACGCATTACGTTGACGGCTTTTTTGTTTGCATAGTTTGATTGTATAGTTTGATTGTAAGTGCCAATTTGCAGAGTTTATTGATGGCAGTGCTTCAATGGAGAAACGGCGTATAGGTGGCAAGTAACCAAATACAGAAGAATAGCGTCGACATGACGGTAGTGAACTTACGAAAGGCTTTGATGTATTCCAAGGTATAAATAAAGTACTTTTCCTGCACTCTGCGGGTGAGTAATACCGAGGGCAGCATAAAACTGCAATAGAGCATGACCACCATAGTGGTAAAACTGTTTCCCCAGAAATGCTCATAAATAAATAAGGCGATGCAGAGTAGCATAGCGCACCAGCTGATTGGGCTGATGCTATTTTCTGGGGCCCATTGGGTTGATTTTTCCATCTGACTATCCTTAGTCGATTTGTACCTCAGTACAATTTATAGACGGATATCTCGGCTTTATCAAACGCTTTCTATTGTATGCTCAGTACGCTGCTGTCGTTGGAGTCTTGTTTACCATTTATTCAACATGAGCGCATGTTGCATAAAGTGGAGTGACTTACTTAACGTCGAATAACTTGTGCTTAATGTGGCCTGTTTAGCTTAAAGCGTCTTAATATCGGCAAATTCACCTTTGCAAAGCTGGGCTAAGTCTGTGGCCGCTAAGCTTATCTCTAAACCGCGTCTGCCCGCGCTGACATAAATCCTGTCGAAGCCTTGAGCGCTGGCATCAATCAAGGTTGGCAACTGTTTTTTCTGCGCTAGCGGACTAATTCCGCCTACCAGATAGCCTGAGGATTTTTGTGCTAGGTCAGCATCGGCCATTTGCAGTTTCTTTTGTTTTAAGCATTTAGCTACGGCTTTTAGATTAAGCTGATGATCGACGGGCACGAGCGCGACGGCAATCGGCGCATGAGCTTTGTCGATGGCGACTAAAAGGGTTTTAAATACTTGCGCGGGGTCGAGCCCTAAGGTGTTAGCGGCTTCTTCGCCGTAGGCGGCGCAGTGTGGATCGTGGCTGTACTCTAAGATATCAAATGCAATGCTGGCTTTTTTCGCCAATCGAACGGCCGGGGTCATTCTATACTCCTTCACAAAATGGGCGATATTAACGCTTAATCTTGAGGTAAAACGTTAGCCACTTCGGTTTTTACGCTCTTTAATTGGCTTATTGCGGTGAGCCAAGTTTGTTTCAGGCGACGATTCAGTGATGACTCAGCCATCATTTAGCGAGCTTTGGCTTTGGGCCTACTTTGCTTTTGCGCTCGGTAAAACGGGGCCAAAGTTGCTGCAACATCATCCCTGATAAAATAAAGGCTAGGCCGAGATAGGTGGCCATCGCAATCGTTTCCTGCAAAATCCACGCGATAAACCCAATCGACATTACTGGGGATAAAAACACCATAGTGCTGATGTTCGCGGTGCGAGTGGCGGTTTTCAGCGCCATTAACCAAAGCACGAAGGTAATGCCCATCTCAAACAAGCCCACATACACACCAGCAAATACCGCCTTAAGACTAAAGCTGGGTAGGGTATCTGTCAGCACTAAAGTGACGGCGATAAAAGGTAAGCCGATAAGAAAACTCAATAATAAACTCACCACGGGATCGCCTTGATCTTTAGTGTTGACGATCCAATATAGGCACCAGAGTAAGGTGCTGGTGAGGGCCAGTCCGATCCCGAGTGGGCTATCAAAACTAAAGCCGCTGATATCGCCGCCGGTGGCAATGATAAATACCCCAGTGTAGGCAATCAGCGCCGCAGCAATGTCGCTCTTACGCAAATGTTGCTTTAACAAAGGCGCAGCCAGTAACGGCAGTAATACCGCCCAAGTGTAATTGAGTGACAAAGCTTGCTGCGCTGGTAGTAGGGAATACGCCTTAAATAGCACCACATAGTAGAGGAAGGGATTGATGAGCCCTGTGACTAGATAAAATGCAGGGCGGCGTAAAAACTGTTGCTTGAGTAAGGAAAGCTTTTTTTGCCAAGCAAGGATACCGCCAAGGGCAATAATCGACGTGAGCACGGCAACAGACACCAGTTGCAGTGGCGTGTAGTAACTCAAGGCAATCTTAAAGGCCGTGGCCACTGTAGACCAGAGGAAGACCGCCGCCATGCCATACACGTACGCTAAATTCGAAGACTTCACTCTGCTACCTTACTAGGATAAACATCCGCCAAATGTGGGCAGATTGAATAACAGCTTTGGTTGATAAGCAAGACTATTTTATGTGATTGGATATTTTATCCCACTGTAGATGCGAGAAAGATAAATCAGAAAATTTTTTTGTTCGCCCTTGTAATTAAATTCCCTGTCCCAATATAGGTATCAAGGCAGAGAAGGTGGCCAACGATGGACTTGATATTTCAACCATCTAGCCCCATATCAAAACCAACTAAACAAATTTAGATTGAATGAAATTTTTCGGAGGACCTCATGGGTAAAATTATTGGTATCGACTTAGGCACAACAAACTCTTGTGTAGCTGTCCTCGATGGTGGCAAAGCACGTGTGTTAGAAAACGCTGAAGGCGATCGCACAACCCCGTCAATCATCGCTTATACAGATGATGAGACCATTGTCGGTTCGCCAGCAAAACGTCAAGCTGTGACTAACCCGACTAACACATTCTTCGCGATTAAGCGTTTGATCGGTCGTCGCTTTAAAGATGACGAAGTCCAACGTGACGTGAACATCATGCCATTCAAAATCATTGCAGCCGACAACGGTGACGCATGGGTTGAATCGCGTGGCAACAAGATGGCTCCACCACAAGTTTCTGCAGAAATCTTGAAAAAGATGAAGAAAACCGCAGAAGACTTTTTAGGTGAAGAAGTAACAGAAGCGGTTATTACTGTTCCTGCTTACTTTAACGATTCACAACGTCAAGCGACTAAAGATGCGGGTCGTATCGCAGGTCTTGATGTTAAACGTATTATCAACGAACCAACGGCAGCAGCATTAGCCTACGGTATTGATAAGAAACAAGGCGACAACATTGTTGCGGTATACGATTTAGGTGGTGGTACATTCGATATCTCTATCATCGAAATCGACAGCAACGATGGCGACCAAACATTTGAAGTGTTGGCAACCAACGGTGACACCCACTTAGGTGGTGAAGACTTTGACAACCGTTTGATCAACTACTTAGCTGACGAATTCAAGAAAGAGCAAGGCTTAGATCTGCGTAAAGATCCATTAGCAATGCAACGTCTGAAAGAAGCAGCTGAAAAAGCGAAAATTGAACTTTCAAGCACCAACCACACTGAAGTGAACCTGCCATACATCACGGCAGACGCAACAGGTCCTAAGCATTTAGTGATTAAAATCACTCGTGCTAAATTGGAATCACTGGTTGAAGACTTGATTCTCCGTACATTAGAGCCACTGAAAGTTGCCCTGGCTGATGCAGATTTATCTGTAACAGACATCAACGAAGTGATTCTAGTGGGTGGTCAAACACGTATGCCTAAGGTTCAAGAAGCAGTGACAAACTTCTTCGGCAAAGAACCTCGTAAAGACGTGAACCCAGACGAAGCGGTAGCCGTAGGTGCTGCAATTCAAGCGGGCGTTCTGTCAGGCGACGTGAAAGACGTATTACTGTTAGACGTAACACCACTGTCTCTTGGTATCGAAACCATGGGCAGCGTGATGACTAAGTTGATTGAGAAGAACACTACTATTCCTACTAAGGCGCAGCAAGTGTTCTCAACAGCCGATGACAACCAAAGTGCAGTGACCATTCACGTACTGCAAGGTGAGCGTAAGCAAGCGAGCGCGAACAAGTCATTAGGTCAGTTCAACTTAGACGGTATTGAGCCAGCACAACGTGGCCAGCCACAAATTGAAGTGATGTTCGACATCGATGCCGACGGTATTCTGCATGTGTCTGCTACAGACAAGAAAACCGGCAAGAAACAAAACATCACCATCAAAGCATCTTCTGGCTTAAGCGAAGAAGAAGTGGCGCAAATGGTACGTGATGCCGAAGCTCACGCAGATGAAGACAAGAAGTTTGAAGAGTTAGTGCAATCACGCAACCAAGCTGACGGCTTAGTTCACGCAACTAAGAAACAAGTTGAAGAAGCGGGCGATGCACTGCCAAGCGAAGATAAAGAGAAAATCCAAGCTGCGATGGATGCTGTTGACACTGCTATCAAAGGCAATGACAAAGAAGCCATTGAAAAGGCAACTCAAGAACTGATCGAAGCATCTGCTAAGCTGATGGAAATCGCTCAAGCTAAGTCTCAAGCTCAAGGCGGCGACAATGCCGACGCGGGCAAACAGGCTAACGCTGCTGCCGATGACGTTGTCGATGCTGAATTCGAAGAAGTGAAAGACGACAAGAAATAATGACTTGTTTTCAATCCAATAGATTGATTTCAAAGCGTTAATTTCTAGGCGGGCGTTACGGGGCAACCCTAACGCCCGTTTGTTCAACACCAGCTGAGAAGCATGAGATTATGTCAAAGCGAGATTATTACGAAGTATTAGGTGTCAGTCGTGACACTAGCGAACGTGAAATTAAAAAGGCCTACAAACGTCTGGCCATGAAATTTCACCCAGATCGCAACCCAGGCGACAAAACCGCAGAAGCTAACTTTAAAGAAATTAAAGAAGCCTATGAGATCCTAACCGACGCCGACAAAAAAGCGGCCTACGACCAATTTGGTCATGCGGGTGTGGATCCTAATCGCGGTGGCGGTGGTTACGGTGGTGGTCAAGGCGATTTCGGCGATATTTTCGGTGATGTCTTTGGCGATATTTTCGGCGGTGGACGTCGTGGCGGTCAACGCCAAGCGGCCCGCGGCTCAGATTTACGTTATAACCTAGAGTTATCACTGGAAGAAGCCGTTAAAGGCTTAACCAAAGAACTGCGGATTCCAACACTGGCGACTTGCGATCTGTGTGAAGGCAGCGGCGCGAAAAAAGGCACCTCTGCAACCACTTGTGGTACCTGTCATGGTCAAGGCCAAGTGCAAATGCGCCAAGGTTTCTTTGCGGTGCAACAGCCTTGTCCAACCTGTCATGGCCGCGGCAAGATCATCAAAGATCCTTGCTCTAAGTGTCATGGCGATGGCCGTGTTGAAAAGAGCAAGACCTTATCGGTTAAGATCCCAGCTGGCGTCGATACGGGCGACCGTATCCGTTTAGCGGGCGAAGGCGAAGCGGGTGAGTTTGGCGCGCCAGCAGGGGATTTATACGTTCAGGTCAGTGTGCGTGAGCATGCGATTTTCGTCCGTGATGGCAACAACCTTTACTGCGAAGTGCCGATATCCTTCAGTAAAGCGGCCCTAGGCGGTGAGATTGAAGTGCCAACACTGGATGGTAAAGTCAGCCTGAAGATCCCAGCCGAAACGCAAACGGGCCGTATGTTCCGTTTACGTGGCAAAGGCGTCAAGTCGGTTCGCAGCCATGCGGTAGGCGACTTGCTCTGCAAAGTGGTTATGGAAACCCCAGTTAACTTAAACGATCGTCAAAAAGAACTGTTACGCGAATTTGAAGCCACCTTAACCGGTGAGTCGAAAAAACACAGCCCAAAGGCTGAGGGCTTTTTCGATGGCGTGAAGAAGTTCTTTCAAGATCTGAATAGCTAACTTGGTCTAGTGGCGCAGCGGTTAGCTGCGCACTAGATGAATAAAGCCCTGCAATGGTTAACCTTGCAGGGCTTTTTTATATTCGATTGAATGCTCAGATTTTGAGAGAGTAGTGCGCAGTAACTGATTAAGCACTATCACTCCAGTGACTCGCCATGAACTCATCACTGAGGGCTCGACGACGGCATCCATGCCGCCAACGGTCACGTGCTTAACTCTTGTTAAGTCCTGCGTATATCTGATAGTCCGTAAAATCGTCGATTTTCATTTGCCCTGCGGCAACTCCGAGTGGATGATGTATTCCTTAGGTTTTAGAGTTATCGGTAAATTGTTTAGGAATTAAAGTTATGTCTGTCCGATTTTTCAATACTTGATATCAGGAATTTGAGATCAAACCCATTAAATTTATGATTTGACCAGCGTTCCACAATCAATGTGATTGTTTTATCATCTATTTTCTCCGAATATGAATTACAACCTGAAATAGCACTTATCATATCTTCAGATAACGGTAGATTTAAGCTAGAGAGACTTAAAGCCTCTGCCATAGTTTCTAATTTTTCACATGCCTGACGAGTTCTTGTTGCATCATTTACGTTAACTTTAAGCTTTAGTACCTTTGCTACTCCTTCAGTACCTTCAACATAATAAGCGATATTATTCGGGATAATACCATCGCTAAATTCTTGCATTGGAGATAATGCATACCATTCATCTTCGAAAAGTCTATTGTAGAATCCAGTACTTAATCCTTCCTTTACGAGAAAGTCATTGGCTTTATAAGGGCTCCAACCATGCTCTTTTGGTACTTCCTTTGGATTTTTCTCAGAAGACCTTATTTCAAATATATGCCTAAATGTGTCCACAAGATCAGAATGTGATTTTATCGTTGCTCTGTTGACTTCATTTACCCATCGCTCTAACAAACTGATACGAAAGTTAAATAATATCAGAGCATAGAATGTAGCTGCATATCTATGAAATCTATTTTTAGTTGCAAATTTAAGAGTAATGAAAACCTGCTGATATGTTGTATAAACCAACATGAAGAAAACAAATGGTAAATAACAAAGAGTCAGTAATGGGGGGACAAAGAAGTCATATAAAGTTTTTTCTTTCCCAAACTCACCAAAATTGGTAATTAGCATGTACAAAGTATAAACGATTAAGGCTACACCGAATAATGATAGACTATATTCAAGAAAAACCTTTAATTGATAATACTTTTTTTCGGCTTCAGCAATTGCTAGCATAGTTATAATTAATGCTAAAAAAGGAACGATCAGAATCTCGATCCAAAGAGAGAAAGTATATACACCAATGATAAATTGAATAATTGCTAGTAGTTTAAAGTTGTCTATAACGGATTTTTTAAAAAAGCTCTTATCCATTTTAAATTTATCAAGCTGAAATAACGACATTAAGCCAACAGAAATACACCAAAAAACAGTATTTTTTAGCTGTTCAATATTCCATAGATCCAACTCTGAAAGCCAATAAATGATAATCACCATGTAAGTAACCATCAGGAAAAGGACGGATATTATTTGTCTAAAAAATAAACCCGCTAACATGCGTTTGACGCTATTTCTGATTTTCGTCATTTTCGAGGAAGACAAAAAGAAAATAGAAATTACTATAAGCCAAAATACCACTGCAATTTCTCTATTATTTAGAATATCCACGAGCGTCCTTGTGTATTTCTTGTTTGAATAAAATGCACGCTCATTTATCAGCTCTAAATTGCGGGAGTCGTGCTAGTTATTTTTGATGATTAAACACTTATTCGATATTGTCTAGTTCAATTTTAAGCCTAAAGCTTGCTGGGTGATTATCATATTTGCTTTGCTGGTAATATTGGGAGCTTTCAGCACTTACAATTAATGTTCAAAATTAGAGGGGCATACCTATCCCCTGCGAAGTTGTCGAAATACGGAGATAAAAATGCCGTGGCGACATCATGGATGATGGCGCAGGCTCGGTGGCACATGGATGTGCCATCTGAGCCGTTAGGCGATTTTTATTGGAGTATGAGACAGGTAAATTAATGCATCTAACTTCGCTAGGGTGAGTGCTGCGTAGCAGCGTTTCGAACGAGAGCCAGGGATGGCGAACTGGCAGTTAGACATGGACGTTGTTCGCCGAGGGATTTCCAAAAGCGGAACAGGCGCTTTTCCCTTTTTGGTCGGGTGTGGGGTAAAGCCCCACGACTTTGATGTAGATTTTGATTTAAAAATCCAAACGAAGTTTGGAAATGGGGTATGCGTGAGCCATCAATTATAATCAATGGCTCCTTTGAGAGGTGTACTGGCCTAATCCATCATTTTGGTGTCACATTCCGATACGTTTGTCGCAGGTGTCAGCGTTTTGAGGAGTGCAAAACGTAACAGGTGTGTATATTACTTTCTCATACTTTTGTTTTGTGACAATTTTATAAAGCGTCAAAATTGCTTGTCTTCCCATTTCATATGGATTTTGACCCACATTAACATGAGCAAGACCATCTTTCAGCATCGTTAACTGCTCTGGAGATGTATCGGTAATAATAATGACGATTTCTTTGTTGTTAATTTTTTCTTGGTATGGAGAAATCATTTCACGATAGAGCGCATCATTATTTTGCGCCCAACCACCCACTGCGATAAAAGAGTCTGCCTTCACAGGCTTACCTTTCATTACTGATTCCATTTGTTTTACGGCTTGACTAAGTTGGTCAAAGTTAAAAAAAGGTTCTCTAACTTCTGTCCAGCCAAAGTCGCCATTAAGTAATTCCCCTGGCGGAGTATCATATTTTTGCCCTGATAAGGCGGAGCGTACACCCATAAGTCTTAAATTCAGATTGGGAGAATCTGGCCGCCCAGAATGCATTATCAGCGTTCCCCCATTTGGCCGTAGCTTTTTTAACTGTTCACCCAATGACTTACCCAGTTCAAAATTGTCAGTGCCTATATAAGCTAGGCGTAAATTCTTAGGTTCTTCTTTGATAGAAGCATCAAAATCAGAGTCATAGGTAACAATTGGTATTCCGGCTTCTTTGGCTCTTTTTAGGCTATTTTCAACGAGGTATTTAGATTGTGTAACCGCGACCGCGATACCATCGATACCTTCATCAATCAGTTGATTTATTACCTGATCTTGCAATCTAACACTGCTTATTTCGGGTCCTCGATATATACATTCCACGCCTTCAATTTGTGCTGCAGCATCTATACAGCCCGTTTTGCTTTGATCAAAAAAAACACTATAAAATTTAGGCACAACAGCAAATTTCAGCTCTTTTCCATGGGCAGAGGATATTGCTAATTGACTTAATGCAATGAACAACAGAAATAATCTGATCACACTTCCTCCTAAAAAATAATCAGACAGCAACTTAACGCTTTACAATCGAATGTAGCAAAGGAATGGATTTAAAGATATGAGATACATCCGTGTTATTGAACATTATTGTTCAGAATCAGTAGTCCACAATAGAATGGCGAACGGGTAGTTAGATATGAACTTTGTTCGTCAAGGGAGCATCCAAGGGCGAAGGCCAACGGCCGTTTTGAGCGCGAGATAGGGATATCGAGCTGGCAATTTAACATGGACGTTTTTGATAGGACGAGCAGTCCTCCTTGGTCGATTCTCTAATAAAAAATCAGGGGGTGAAGCCCCACGACGTTGATTTTGATTTCGATTCGAAAATCAAAACGAAGTTTGGAAATGGGGTATGCGTGAGCCATCAATGATGATCAATGGCCCTTTCGAGAAGTTACTCTTCTGTATCAGTAAATGCGGCTTCGACTTTTTCTAACTCTTGCTCGGTTTTAAGCTGAAACGCTTGCTGCTTTTTAAGCTTTGCTTCTTCTTCAAGTGCGGCTTCTCTTTGTTTAAATTCGTGTCTCTCTGGTTTAGTCAGAAACTTAAACGCGAGCTTGTTGCCTAGTGCGTAGGCGACTACGTCTTCACCTTTTGTGCGGCGTTCATCGACGCGTTGTGAAAAACGGGCGTTATCGCGGGCTTTACGTTCTGCGGCATTTAACTTACTCATAATCTGTTCTCCTCATTTAGTTAATCACGGTAGTGTTCCACTACGTTCAGTTAAACAAATGAGTTGTGTTGCACATTCATAAAGCTGATTGGGCGGGATTCTACCATAAGCTGGCATTAAATCTGCGCGGTAAAATGCGCCAATCCAAAACAGAATGTTATTGGTGCACTTTATATTAAAACTTGCTTTATTCTTGCTCATAGTCCGAACAAATCAGGCCTGTGCATTTTACAATGTTTTGACTATCTTAGGTTATGCTAAAACGGTTTATGGTCCATTGAGTGGTGATTTTCGATAACAAACCAAGGGCAGGGAAGTCATGGGGGAAATAACGGTGAATGATTTACTCTTAAGCGACTTGCTGGTAAAGCTGGCGTCAAGGTTTGCGGCAAATAGGTTGCACCATCAAGGGATTTCGTGGCCTGAGGTTGAGGCCAGTATTTTGCAAAGTGATACGCAAATCCAAAATGCGCTGCATTGGATGGAACACACAGGCGGCGAGCCAGATGTGGTGGGGATTGATGCGAATACGGGCAAATTTATTTTTGTAGATTGCGCGGCGCAAAGCCCTGCGGAACGGCGAAGTCTTTGTTATGACAAAGCAGCGCTCGAGGCGCGTAAGAAAAATAAACCCGTCGGCAGTGCACTGGAACTGGCGGTGCAAATGGGGGCACAAATGCTGACCGAGGCGCAATATCGTGAGTTACAAACCTTAGGCGAGTTTGATACTAAAACCTCAAGTTGGGTAGACACGCCAAAAGATATTAGGGCTCAAGGCGGGGCGATTTTCTGTGATCGACGTTATGGCAAAGTGTTTACTTATCATAATGGTGCAGACTCTTATTATGCCGTGCGGGGTTTTCGAACTCGATTATTAGTTTAGTGCTAGCACGAGCAAATCTTAGCTAGATAAATGAATCAGTGAAATGAGTGAGTCAAAAGTGACTGCTAACTTTGATCTCGATTGATACAAGCAATATTGGTAATCCCACTCGACTCTGCGTAAACTTTCGCTCCCATGTTTTGATCCGGTGTTGTGATGACCTTTCCTGAGCTTTCTTCTTCCCCTGAGTCGTTAACTTTTGCTGAGCTTGGCTTAAATTCGGCGTTACTTGAGGTTTTACCTGCAAGTCTTAAACATCCGACAAAGGTGCAGCAACTGGCGATTCCGGCCATTCTTGCGGGACGGGATTTGTTAGCCTTAGCACAAACCGGTAGCGGGAAAACCTTAGCTTTTGGTTTGCCACTTCTACAACAACTTTTGTTGCAACAGCAAACACAGTTGCAGGGCACTAAGTCTGTGCCGCCCTCAAATGCGCTGGCGTTAGTGCTGGTTCCTACACGGGAATTAGCGCTGCAAGTGACTGAGGCGCTGCAAACAGTGGCGAGTCAGTTATCGACTTCGTTGAACATTCAGCTTCTGTGTGGCGGGGTCGCATTGGAAGACCAATTGGCCGAACTCACTGCCAAGCCGCAGGTGTTAGTGGCAACCCCAGGGCGTTTACTGGATTTATGTAAACAATCTCACATCAGCCTCGATTCGATAAAACATCTAGTACTGGATGAGGCTGACCGCTTGTTGGAAATGGGGTTTTGGCCTGATGTGCAAAAGCTGATGGCGTTTATGCCCAAGCTTAAGCAAACCTTGTTATTTTCTGCCACGCTGCCCGAGGCTTTGGATACATTGGCGGGCAAGCTGCTGGCGAATGAGCCGCTGCGGGTCGAAGCCCACAAGGTGAATTCAGTGGCTGGTGAAATCGAAGAGCAGCTCTATTTAGTCAACAAGGGCAGCAAAGCACAGGCATTGATTGCGCTGTTAAAACAGTATCAATGGCCGCAGGTGTTGGTGTTTATCAGCGCCCGCGATGATGCCGATGCCGTCGCTAAACGGCTCGCTAAAGCGGGGATGAAAGTTGCCGCGCTGCACGGTGAAAAAGAGCAAACCGTTCGCAGCCAAACCTTGGCCGACTTTAAAGCCAATCGGATCCAAGTATTAGTGGCGACAGATTTGATGGCGCGCGGCATTCATGTTGATGCCTTGCCTGTCGTCATCAATTTGGATTTGCCCATGAGTGCGCCTGTGTACGTGCACCGCATTGGCCGCACCGCCCGCGCTGGCGAAAAAGGGCTGGCGATTTCCCTCGTGTGCCACGGTGAAATGACTACCTTAACGGCGATCCGCAGCTTAACCGCGCGGGAGTTACCGCTGGCATTATTGGCTGACTTTCCGGTAACGGATAAGCCGAGTGAAAATACCAGTGATGGCACCGCAGAGAGCAAGGTTGAGCGTAAGCGACCACCGCGGGATAAACAGGCGAATCGCCGTAGCATCAATAAGCATAGCGCCAAAGAGTTTAAAGGTAAGCGCTGAGCTTGAAGCTATCCATAGCGTCCAAGCTCGGCGCGCAGCTATCACTAAACCGATAACAGAATAAAGCGCATTGGCTGCTGTTAACGCTTTCGCTCTGGGTGTAACTTAGTGACTTATTTACATTAAGGGAGCTAAGTTATGGCATCGACATTGGCGTTAAGCAAAGCACTTCATAAAGTGGTGAATAACGGTTTAACAACCGAGCACTTTGTGCTTAGGCCATTCCAGCGAGCGGATCTTGAGGCTTTTACCGCCTATCGAGCCGACCCTAAGGTCGCTAAATATCAAAGCTGGACGGATTACCGCTATAGCGATGCAGTCGCGCTGTTCGACAATATGGATTACGCACAATTTGGTGCGGCGGATACGTGGTTTCAACTTGCGATTGTCACTGCCGCGTCGGGAGCAACACCGACCGCGCTCGTTGGCGATCTGGCGTTGCACTTTATTGATGAGCAGCAGGTGGAAATCGGTTTTACGATTGCGCCTGAGCATCAAGGTAAACATGTCGCTTTTGAGGCCGTCAGCGCATTGCTGGATTACCTCTTCATTGAATTACATAAGCATCGCGTTATTGCGATCACAGACGCACAAAATCTTGCCAGCTGTCGCTTACTCGAAAAACTCCACTTTAGGCGCGAAGCCCATTATGTGAAAAACATCTTCTTTAAGGGCGCGTGGGGCGATGAGTATCTCTACGCCTTGTTAAAAGAAGAGTATTAATTCCCTTTAGGTGCAAGGTATCGATAACGCTCGTCGCCAGTGTTTCTCTATTTGGCTTATCGACCCTATCTCAGTAAAATCTCTTTATTAGTTGAGCCCGTTTGGCTCAAGGATCTTCACGCCCGTCATGGGATTTAAGGAGTGCCACATGAAATCAATGCGTTTAGGCTTAGTGGGTTTGGCGGTCGTGCTCGGATTATCGGCCTGCGCGACCACGCAATCGCCAACAGGGCGGGGGCAGACTTTGCTCTTTTCAGCGGCGCAGATGCAGCAGATGGGTGATGCTTCTTTTGAAGAGATGAAAAAGCAGCAAAAGGTGAGTAGCGATAAAAAGCTGACGCAATACGTGAATTGTGTCGCTAATCGGGTAACAGCAGTGCTGCCGGATCAAACCCAGCGCTGGGATGTGGTCTTGTTTGACTCTGAACAAGTTAACGCCTTTGCACTGCCGGGCGGCCATATTGGTGTGTATAGCGGCTTACTTAAGGTCGCCAATGGTCCTGATCAGCTTGCTACTGTGCTTGGTCACGAAGTGGCGCACGTATTGGCGCAACATGGTAACGAGCAGGTTTCTCGTGGACAGTTAACGGGCGTCGGTATGCAAATAGCCGATGCGGCGTTGGGGGCGAGTGGCGTGTCGAATCGCGACTTATATATGTCGGCGTTAGGACTCGGTGCTCAGGTTGGGGTGATTCTGCCCTTTGGTCGCGCTCAAGAGAGCGAAGCCGATGTGATGGGCTTAGAGCTGATGGCGAGAGCCGGTTTCGATCCGGCGCAAAGTGTGACCTTATGGCAGAACATGTCGAAGGTGGGCGGCAGTCAGGGGCCAGAATTATTATCGACTCATCCATCGAACAGTAATCGCATCGCTCAGTTGCAACAACTGCAAGGGCAGATGCAGCCACTCTATGCCAGTGCTAAAACCCAAGTGAAGAATCAATGTGTGGCGCCGAAATAAGCTGCACGCTGCATAGCGAAGTGCCACTTAGCTGAGTGTTAGCGGTTGTTTTCTGGTCGATATGCGTCCTTAGCCTATTTACGCTTTTGGATAAATACGCAATAAGTGTGTAAAAAAGCCGCCTTAGTTAAATAAGCAGTCAGTTTATCAGCATAGGTCGCGGAACTATGGTAAACTGGCGCGCAAAATTCCACTGATAAATTGAGAGTCGTTAATTATGTCTGATAAATTCAGTACTGTTGAACAGCAAGCAAGCTACGGTGTAGGCCGTCAAATGGGTGAGCAACTGGCCGCCAATTCTTTTGATGGTGTGGATATTCCAGCCGTTCAAGCGGGTTTAGCCGATGCGTTTGCCGGTTTAGAAAGTGCTGTGTCTATGCAAGATCTGCAAGTTGCGTTCACTGAAATCAGCGGTCGTATTCAAGCTGCTCAAGAGCAAGCTGCTGCAGCTGCGTCTGCTGAAGGCGATGCCTTCTTAGCGGAAAATGCTAAGCGTGATGGCGTGACTGTGACTGACTCTGGTCTGCAGTTCGAAGTATTAGTCCAAGGTGACGGTGCTACTCCAACTTACGAAGATACAGTGCGTACTCACTACCATGGTTCTTTCATCAATGGTGATGTGTTCGATAGCTCTGTGGTTCGTGGTCAACCAGCTGAGTTCCCAGTATCTGGCGTTATCGCTGGCTGGACTGAAGCACTGCAACTGATGCCAGTTGGCACTAAGTTGAAATTATTTGTGCCACATCACTTAGCTTACGGTGAGCGCGGCGCGGGGGCATCAATTCCTCCTTATTCAACTTTGGTATTCGAAGTTGAATTATTAGATATCATCTAATATTGATAAAACGCCTAAGCCTGTCTTAGGCGTTTTCTTATGGAAGACAAAGAAAGATTGAGGAGATTGAAATGAGTGGACAAGTGAGAGTGGCAATCGTCGGTGCCGGTGGTCGTATGGGACGCACTCTTATTGAAGCGGCTTACAATCACGACCATATATTGCTGGGTGCCGCTATTGAGCGCGCTGGCTCTAGTTTAGTGGGCGTGGATGCGGGTGAGCTAGCTGGTGTGGGTAAATTAAAGGTCATGATCATGGATTCGCTGGATTACGCGACCGATGATTTTGATGTCTTGATTGATTTCACTGCGCCAGACGCCAGTATTGTCCATTTAGATTGGTGTGTGCGCCATAAGAAAGCCATGGTGATCGGCACAACCGGTTTCAATCATGCTCAAAAAGAACAGATCAATGCTTTTGCCGAGCAAACGCCGGTCGTGATGGCGCCGAATATGTCAGTGGGTGTCAACCTGATGTGGAAATTACTCGAACTGGCTGCCGAAGTCATGGGTGATTACACCGATATCGAAATTATCGAAGGTCACCACAGACACAAAAAAGATGCGCCGTCGGGTACAGCCCTGAAAATGGGTGAAGTGATTGCTAAGACCTTAGGTCGCGATCTTGAGAAATGTGCCGTGTATGGCCGCGAGGGGATCACTGGTGAACGCGATCGTGAAACCATAGGTTTTGCGACTATTCGTGCCGGTGACTTAGTCGGTGAACATACGGCCATGTTTGCCGATATCGGTGAGCGTTTAGAGATCACCCATAAAGCCTCGAGCCGTATGACCTTTGCTAACGGCGCTATGCGCGCCGCCCACTGGCTCGTGGAGCAAAAGCCGGGCTTGTATGATATGCAGCAGGTTTTAGGTTTGCATTAATATTAAAAACGCCGATATGGCGTTTTTTTTTGCACCCAGATACCAATGGGTGGACGGTTTCGCGTTTTTCCTGTAAACTCGCTGGAATTTGTCAAAATTTCGTAAATTAGCGGAAATTGGTATCTTAACATAACATAAAAACATTATATTTCAGTGGCTTGGCTCTTTATGGAGGTCGCGTTGACAAAGTCTGCCTTACTCGTACTCGAAGATGGAACTGTATTCTCTGGCACAGCAATTGGTGCCGATGGTCTCTCTGTTGGTGAAGTTGTTTTTAACACTTCCATGACAGGTTACCAAGAAATTTTAACTGATCCATCCTACTCACGCCAGATTGTAACATTAACCTACCCACACATAGGCAACACTGGTACCAATGATGAAGATGTTGAATCCGATGGGGTTCACGCTTGTGGTCTTATCATTCGTGATCTTCCGCTCATCGCAAGTAGTTTCCGTAATCAACAAAGCTTAAGTGATTATCTCAAAGCGAACAATGTCGTTGGCATAGCAGATATCGATACCCGCAAGTTAACGCGTATTCTCCGTGAAAAAGGTGCACAAGCCGGTTGTATTATGGCTGGTGCAGACTTAGACGAAGCAAAAGCGCTCGCCGCTGCCAAAGCCTTCCCCGGTTTAAAAGGCATGGATCTCGCTAAAGAAGTCACAACCGATAAAACCTACACATGGCGCAAAGGTAGTTGGCGTTTAGTCGGCGGTTTACCTGCAGATACGCCAGCAAATGAGCTTAAATACAAAGTAGTAGCCTACGACTACGGCGTTAAGCAAAACATTCTGCGTATGTTAGTGGACCGCGGCTGCGACGTCACTGTTGTGCCAGCTAAAACCTCTGCCGCCGACGTGTTAGCGATGAATCCCGATGGTGTGTTCCTGTCGAACGGCCCTGGCGATCCAGAACCATGCGATTACGCGATTGAAGCGATTCAACAAATTCTGAAAACCGACACACCGATTTTCGGTATCTGTTTAGGTCATCAGTTGTTGGCTCTGGCCTCAGGCGCAAAAACCTTAAAGATGAAGTTTGGTCACCACGGTGCAAACCACCCAGTGAGCAACATCGAGAAAGGTAACGTGATGATCACCAGCCAAAATCACGGTTTTGCTGCCGATGAAAGCACGCTACCCGCCAACATTAAGGTGACGCATAAGTCGCTGTTTGATGGTTCACTGCAAGGTATCCATCTTACGGACAAACCTGCGTTCAGCTTCCAAGGTCACCCTGAAGCGAGCCCAGGCCCGAACGATGCCGCCCCGCTGTTCGATCACTTTATCGAGCTTATTGAACAATACCGTCAGAACGCCAAGTAGTACGCTAGCTAGGAGAAGAGAGAAGCAATGCCAAAACGTACAGATATAAAGAGTATTCTTATCCTAGGCGCCGGCCCAATCGTGATTGGTCAGGCATGTGAATTTGACTATTCTGGCGCACAGGCGTGTAAAGCGCTGCGTGAAGAAGGCTACCGTGTCATTCTGGTGAACTCTAACCCTGCCACCATTATGACTGACCCAGAAATGGCCGATGCTACTTATATCGAGCCGATTCACTGGGAAGTGGTCCGTAACATTATTGCTAAAGAACGCCCAGATGCGATTCTGCCAACCATGGGTGGCCAAACCGCACTGAACTGCGCATTAGAACTCGAAGCTAAAGGCGTACTGAAAGAATTTAACGTCGAGATGATTGGCGCGACCGCCGATGCCATCGATAAAGCTGAAGACCGTAGCCGCTTTGATAAAGCGATGAAAAGTATCGGTCTTGACTGCCCACGTGCGGGCATTGCCCACAACATGGAAGAAGCTTACGGCGTACTCGATCAAGTGGGTTTCCCTTGTATTATCCGTCCATCCTTTACTATGGGTGGCTCGGGCGGCGGTATCGCCTACAACAAGGAAGAGTTCGAAGAGATCTGTTCACAGGGCTTAGAGTTATCGCCAACGAGTGAACTGCTGATCGACGAATCACTGATCGGTTGGAAAGAATACGAGATGGAAGTGGTCCGTGACCGCAACGATAACTGCATTATCGTCTGCGCCATCGAAAACTTCGATCCTATGGGTGTACATACTGGCGACTCTATTACCGTTGCGCCAGCACAAACCCTGACAGACAAAGAATACCAAATCATGCGTAACGCCTCTATGGCCGTACTGCGTGAGATTGGTGTTGAGACAGGCGGTTCGAACGTACAGTTTGGTATCAACCCGAAAGATGGCCGTATGGTTATCATCGAGATGAACCCACGTGTATCGCGCTCTTCAGCATTGGCATCAAAGGCAACGGGTTTCCCGATTGCGAAAATCGCCGCTAAGTTAGCGGTTGGTTTCACCCTTGATGAGCTGATGAACGACATCACTGGCGGTCTTACGCCAGCGTCATTCGAGCCTGCTATCGATTACGTTGTGACTAAAGTGCCACGCTTTAACTTTGAAAAGTTTGCTGGCGCCAATGATCGCTTAACCACACAGATGAAATCTGTGGGTGAAGTGATGGCGATTGGCCGTACTTTCCAAGAGTCACTGCAAAAAGCCTTACGTGGTTTAGAAGTTAACCGTAACGGTTTAGACCCTATCACTGACATGTCTAAGCCTGAGGCGATGGCGCGTATTCGCCTTGAGCTGAAAGAGCCTGGTTGCGACCGTATTTGGTACATAGCCGATGCGATGCGTGCGGGTTTGAGCTTAGATGAAATCTTTAAGCTGACCAATATCGACCCTTGGTTCCTCGTGCAAATCGAAGAGCTGGTTCAGCTTGAAGGTGTTGTTGCTGACGCGGGGCTTGCGGGTCTGGATATCGACTTACTGCGTAAACTGAAACGTAAAGGTTTTGCTGATGCGCGTCTGGCCGATGTATTAGGCGTGAACGAAGCCGAAGTGCGTAAGCTGCGTGACAAGTTTGACCTGCACCCAGTCTACAAGCGTGTGGATACCTGTGCGGCTGAGTTTGCAACAGACACAGCTTACATGTACTCAACGTACGAAGAAGAATGTGAAGCTAACCCATCGACCCGTGACAAAATCATGGTGTTAGGTGGCGGGCCAAACCGTATCGGTCAAGGTATCGAGTTCGATTATTGCTGTGTACACGCGGCGTTAGCGCTACGTGAAGACGGTTATGAAACCATCATGGTGAACTGTAACCCTGAAACCGTTTCAACCGACTACGACACTTCAGACCGTCTGTACTTCGAACCAGTCACACTGGAAGACGTATTAGAAATCGTCCGCATCGAGAAGCCAAAAGGCGTTATCGTGCAGTACGGTGGTCAAACGCCATTGAAATTGGCCCGTGCCTTAGAAGCCGCTGGCGTACCTGTCATTGGTACTAGCCCAGATGCCATCGACCGCGCCGAAGACCGTGAGCGTTTCCAGCAAGCGATTCAACGCTTAGAGATGAAGCAGCCTGAAAACGATACCGTGACTACGGTTGAAGGTGCTGTGATTGCCGCCGAGCGTATCGGTTATCCGTTAGTTGTGCGTCCATCCTATGTACTGGGCGGCCGCGCGATGGAAATCGTCTACGACAAGCAAGATTTGCTGCGTTACTTCAATGAAGCCGTGAGCGTATCGAACGCATCGCCAGTATTGCTCGATCGTTTCTTAGATGATGCGATTGAAGTGGATATCGACGCAGTATGTGACGGTGAAATCGTGGTGATTGGCGCGATTATGGAGCATATCGAACAAGCGGGTGTTCACTCAGGTGACTCAGGTTGTTCGCTGCCGCCATACACGCTAAGCCAAGAAATCCAAGATCGCATGCGCGTTCAAGTCGGCAAGTTGGCGATGGAACTCGGTGTTGTCGGCCTGATGAACGTACAGTTTGCCGTGAAAGATAACGAAATCTATATGATTGAAGTTAACCCACGTGCTGCCCGTACTGTGCCATTCGTGTCTAAAGCGACCGGTGTGCCTTTGGCTAAGATTGCCGCGCGCGTGATGGCGGGTCAAAGCTTAACGTCGCAAAACTTCACTAAAGAAGTGATCCCACCTTTCTACTCAGTGAAAGAAGTGGTGTTGCCCTTTAACAAGTTCCCGGGTGTTGACCCACTGTTAGGCCCAGAAATGCGCTCTACCGGTGAAGTCATGGGCGTGGGTGATACGTTCGCCGAAGCCTATGCCAAGGCGCAGTTAGGGGCCACTTCTGAAGTGCCTAAGTCGGGTCGTGCATTATTGTCTGTGCGTAACAGCGATAAGAAACGCGTTGCCGATTTAGCGGCTAAGTTAATCGAGCTCGGTTACCAAATCGATGCCACTCACGGTACTGCGATTATCCTTGGCGAAGCGGGTATCAACCCACGTCTAGTGAACAAGGTACACGAAGGTCGTCCACACATTCTCGATCGCATCAAGAATGGTGAATACACTTATATCGTGAACACTACCGAAGGTCGCCAAGCGATTGAAGATTCTCGTCAATTGCGCCGCGGTGCACTGCGTTACAAAGTTAACTACACGACGACCATGAACGCTGCATTCGCCACTTGTATGGCCCATGCCGCTGATGACCGTACTAACGTGACGTCAGTACAAGAACTGCATTTACGCGTACTGGCTAAATAAGCCACAGCGTTAATGCCGTGAATTAGAGGGCCGCATAACTTAGGTTATGCGGCCTTATTATTTAGGCCCGTGTCTGTTTTTCTAAGTTAATGAGTCTGTTTTATCGAATTATTGGGTCTATTTTATTTAGCCTGTTTTATTGAGTTGTGCAGTTTGTTTTGAGTATGACTTCACTCATTTTATTGCCCATTTAGGTTGCCTGAAAACTATGTCTGCTCCTGCCGATAGCCCTGCCAAAGTTGATACTTTTATTGCGCCGCCTTGCCTCGGGCAAATACGCGTGCTTTATCAAGATAGCGACATTCTGCTGATTGATAAGCCGAGTGGATTATTGAGTTTGTCGGGGAAGAATCCGCTCAATCTCGATTCAGTGCATTATCGCTTAGTACAGGATTTTCCGACGGCCACTTTGCTGCACAGGCTTGATTTTGGCACTTCGGGCATCATGCTGGTGGCGCTAAATAAAACCGTGAATGGCTTGCTGACCAAGCAGTTTCAGGCGCGCACAGTCGAGAAGCGTTATACCGCCTTGCTGCACGGGCATGTCGCCGCTGACAGCGGGGTGATTATTTTGCCGATCGCTAAAGATAGTGATCATTTCCCACTACAAAAGATTTGCCACAGCACAGGTAAACCTGCGATCAGCGAATATCGGGTGCTGGAACGGTTAACCGACCCTTTTGCCACGCGGGTCGAATTTACCCCTGTCTCTGGCCGAACCCATCAACTGCGGATCCACAGCCAGCAATTTGGCCACTCGATTCTGGGATGCGATCTCTATGGTGGCGTGGGGGAGAGCACGGCTGATAAAGCTGATGCAGCTGATCCAGACATGACTAAGAGAGTGAGTAACAGCAGATTAATGCTACATGCGACCCGCTTAGCGTTTAATCATCCTATTACGGGTGAGCGTATCGACTGGCTTTGCGAGTGTCCTTTCTAAGTGCTTGCTGAAGAGTCATAGAGTTTAGCATTCAGCACTTAAGACCTAGAACAATGGGTTTAGTGACCTAGCCCGATACGTTCGGTCTGCATGGGCGGCGCATCATTGGGGAGCCAAGTATGGTAAATCGTTGCGAAAGTACCATCCGCTTTTATCGCTTCTAGGGCGCTTTTCCACTGCTCGATCACCTCATTGGGCGTGCCTTGCGAGAAGGCAATATACAGATGGTTAGCGCTAATAGTGAAGAGGGACTCTACATCATCAATACTGGCGCCCGCATCCGATAAAATACTTGGCGCGGTAAGATTAGCATTACACCAAATGTCGATGCGGTGCTTCATCAATTGTTTCGCACTCAACAAGGGAGTTGATGAGGCGGCGACATTGGTAAAGCCGTGTTCGGTAAGCAAGCGCTCCTCCACTGAGGCACGATAGACACCAATTGCCTTCGCCGTTTTAGCATCTTCTATCGAGGTAATTTTTATGCCGCTATTTTTTAAGGCATAAAAATTGGTCGTGCCGACAGCAACGGGTCCTATCATAGTAAACATTTGCTCCCTTTCTGCGGTGCGCGTCATAGTGAACAACACAGTATTGGGCTGCTCGGTCAGCATTTTCCAGCCGCGAGCCCAAGGTACAACTTTAATTGGATCTGGGTTATTGATGCGTTTTTGAATTTCTTCTACGACTTGCACCGCTAAACCAGCAGGTTTGCCATCGATAGAGAAACTGATCGGTGACCATTCTTCTGTATAGATGTTTAGCGGCTGTGCGCGCAGGGGAAAAGCGCCGCAGAAGATAAGTGATAGCAAAAAGCTTGTGACTAGTTTCATTAATAACCCTAAAAATTAGAATGTTATAATTGAGTCTCACTGCTTGCTCTTGAAACGATTAAAGATGAACGCTGTGTTCAAATCAAGTATAGCTAGGGGTTCATTTTCTAAGAGTAAATTTAATATACCGTTTTGAACGATAAAAAAGAGCGCGAGTATGGCGCTCTTAGGTGGGTATTTTTATCAATGCTGACCTAAGCCTGTTCGATAAACATCAGGCTCGATAAACATCACGCATCAGATTATCAATGCAGTGGACAACACGCATACTGGCGTCTTCCATTGAGTGCAGTTGTTTAACCATTTCAGGCAGATTACCTTTTTGCCTGGCATTGAGCGCGGCTTTACCCGCTTCGTGCACCGCTTTATGTGGTGCATCTAAGGCTTTGAAGTTACTCAAATGCTGATAATTCTCAGCACCAAAACCTTTGAAATACCATTGTCCGAGACGGCACTCAGTGTGCGAGTTCACACTGTGGTTATGCTGTGGTTTTTCAATTAATTGATAAACGCTGCTTTTCCAGACAGCGTGGTCGAGCTTAGTGGTATTTAAGAATGACGCGGTAGCAGCGTTATGGATAACCTGCTGCATTTGCTTTGAGCGATGCAGTACATCTTCAACCACTTGGCCGATTTGGGTAGAAGAGCTGGCAACATCGATAGCGCTGCTTTGATTGTTATGGACAATTTCTTTAATTTCAGCTGCTTGAATGACGATTTGTTTCACGAGTTTTTCAATGTGGCTACTGGCTTCGTGGGCTTTACTGGCAAGTTGGCGCACTTCATCGGCAACTACTGCAAAACCGCGTCCTGCTTCACCTGCGCGGGCGGCTTCAATGGCGGCATTCAATGCCAGCAAGTTCGTCTGTTCTGAGATACCTTGAATTGCGGCAACAAACTGGTTGATTGAAGAGGTCGTCGCATCTAGCTCAGTAACGGCTTTCATGCTGCTCGACGCTTGCTCATTAATATAAGTCGCCCGTGTGCCTAAACTTGCCACGGCGATGCGGGTTTGATCAAAAATCTTATCAAGTTCTGACAGTGAATCCTGTTCGGATGTAAGTAATTCGGCGCTATTGGCTAAACCTTCGCGCACCGCATTGAGCATTTCTCCACCTTGGTTTTGGCAGGCTATCACCTCAGTGTAGTGATCCGCATTTTGCCGCGATTGCTGCTGCATAGTCTCATTTTCACGGATCATGCCACGCAGTTCATCGATTTCATTTTGGCGTTGTTGTTCTAGTTGGATAAGCCGCTCTTTAAGCGCCTTATTTTCAGCTTTGAGCTGGGAATTAAACCACATAAAAAGACCTCTAGCGTCGCAAGGACTATGGCTATTGCTTATCGACTTACAGTGACTAGACTCAGCGGTAAATACTGCAATGTTAATAAGAAGTAAAACTATTCAGGTGTTGAAATATTAACTGATCCTTTGGCTTTATTCTTAATTTTTTTGAGGTTATTGTCGCTTTTATGCGTTGGCGCAAATTAACCTTATTTTTGAGTGAAAAGTGAACCAAGCTAAGGCTAAATCTGGGCCAAGTAGCTGGTTCACTTTGAGGTTTTCGGCTATTGATTAGCGCTATGTCAGGCTCTATGGCATGCTTTATGGCATAGGTAAGTCGAGTACCATAGTGGCAATGCTGAAATATATAAGCACGCCTATGATGTCGGCGATGGAGGTGATCAGTGGCGCACTTGCCGCCGCAGGATCCATCTTTAACTTGCTCAGTAAGAAAGGCAGTGACATACCAATCAAGCTACCAATAATCACCACTATTTGCATAGTGAGCGCGACAACCAGCGCGATTTCAGGGCCGCCACGCCAGAAGCCGAGCAGTGATACGGCCGCCGCCATGCTGGCACCTAATAATCCGGCGACAAATAACTCACGGCCCAACATAGATAGCCAGTCCTTGAGTACCACTTCTCCCGTGGCTAACCCGCGTACCATTAAGGTCGACGATTGTGATCCCGCATTACCGCCGCTATCGATCAGTAGCGGTAGGAAGAATACCAAGGAAACATAACTGGCAATTGTGTCTTCGAAGAAGGCGATACCGGCTCCTGAGAAGATATTGCCAAACACCAAAATCACCAGCCAAACCACGCGCTTGCGGTAGAGTAAGCCTATGCTGGCTGTCTTAAGGTTATGGTCAATATTGCCGATGGCCGCTGTTTTCGTGAACTCAAGATCCGCCTGTGAGCTGGCAATATCCATAGCATCATCATAGGTGACGATACCGACAAGCTGGCCTTTGCCATTGACTACAGGCAGTGCCATCAAGTCGTAATGGGCGATCATCTGCACCGCTTCTTCACGAAAGGCATTCGCATCGAGCGCGACGGGATCGGGCTTCATAAAATCGACCACTCGCTCGTGCGGCTGCGCCAGCAATAGCTGTCTTAAAGACACAGTACCAATCAAGCGACCTAACATGTCCACCACATAGGTTTGATAAATGGTTTCCTTATCGGCGGCCTCAGTGCGTAGGGTATCAATGGCTTCTGCCGCTGTATGGCGGCTATTGAGCAAGGTGTAATCTGAGGTCATGACCGCGCCGACCTTCGCCTTGTCATAGGCGGCGAGGGTGCGCATATCTTCCCGTTTGGCTAATGCGAGCGCAGGTAAAATGGCCGCTTGCTGGGTTTCATCGAGCAGATTGTAAAGGTCGGCACGTTCATCGGCCGCCATGTGTACTAGCAGCGCAGAAAGCGTGGTTTTGTTTAGCTGCTGAACTAAGCTCGCCTGCAATTCGTCGGTCAGGTAGCGGAACAGATTGGCGCACACCTTAGGTGAGGCCAGTTGCAACAATAGGACTTGTTGCTCTTGATTAAAGACGTTAAATACCGCTGCAATATCGGCAGGGTGGCGCTTTTCGGCTAATTCAGCCATAGCGCTGGCACTGCGTTGTTCGATAATCATTTGCAGGTTATGGATGATTTTTTTAGTGTTGTTTGTGCTGTTATTCATGTTCATAGTTCATTCTCTCAACGATCTAGTGACCAAAGTAAAAGGTGATGTCTGCGCCAAGTTGCAGCGCGTTGCCACGAAGGGCATTGCCTAAGCTCAATTCCAGCTGTAGCTGCCGTTGCGGCGTGTGTTGATAGGCGAACTGATAGGCCGCCTCACTCAACTCTTTTTGATAAAGCTCGGCTATCAGGCGATGGTGACTACTGAGTTCATACGCCGCCGCGATACCCACAAGTAATTGGGTCGATTGATTAAACTCATGGGTGAAACCTAAGTTGGCATACAGGCTGACATCGGAGTCGCCTAAGGTTTTGCCCATAATGCCGAAGGCTTCGGTGGCAAATCCGTTATTGGTATCGAGGTTTTTCTGTAAGTTGATCACCACTGCGCTGTGCCAATCATCCTGCTGCCGATCTGAATCCGAACCTGAATCTGAGTAAGAGCTTAAGTTGAGCGGTAGCTTGATACTGACTTCAGCCTGCTCCTCACGATTATCGTCATTGGCATTGGACGCTAATCCTAAATGCCATTCCCATTGATTGCGGCTGCAAGTCGTGGTTGCGTTAAATTGTGGGCGCGCATGATCCGACCTAGGTTGTTGCCAGCCGAGTTCTAATTCGCAGTGTTCTGCGAGGGCGGGATCATCCACTTCAAGATGGGATGCTGCCGCACTCATGCTGTAGCACAAGCTGAAACTTGCACAGGATAAAGACCGCAAAATTGCTGCGTTGTTTATGTAAGCCATGTTAAGGCTCCTCAGGTGTAAACCCTTAGGTGTTAATCCATCGGGTAAACGGAGGGTACTGAGGCAAAAACTTGCTTTGAGATGCAAAAAATACACATAACTGAACCCCAGCGAATATGCTGGAATGGCGAAAGCGCGGCCATAGGCTCAGGCTTTATGGTTTGTGATTGATATTTTGGGGGAGGCGGAGTGAAGAATGGTTCACACTACTACCCTGCTTAGCAGGTAGCAGCAAAATATTGCGGGCTAGTGCTAGGCGTTAAATCCTGTCTTTTGGACAGGGCATCTACTGTCGCTTATGTGTGTGCCCACAGTGGGTCTCCGCAATGATTAAAAGTCGCCATCATTCTAATGGGCCAAAAGTTAAAGTCAACCGCACAAGTCGTTACCTATGTTTTTGTTTAAATTTAGATTTTAATTAAATGTTAACATTATGGTGCTACTTAGGTCTGTGTATGGTTATTGGACTGCTTGATGAATTTATGTGCAGTGGCTTGTTGTTGATTTGTTTGTTTTATGGGCGTTGGCTGTGGTATTGCCTTTATGAGGTGTCTTTTAGTGGTATCGGATATCGGGCATTGGGTATTGATGTATCGGGGATCGGATATTGATGCGTCGATTGAGTTTGGCTAACACCTTATCTCAAATGGATTATTTGGCATTGATGCGCATCGGGTATACCCTTGTAGTGTCTGTACCTGTGAGTCAAAGTGATCATTCAGACAGGTTCAGACTGGTCGCCGTATTCAGATTTGGAGGTGTTACGCTGTGGCACACAATATTGATGTTGATGAGTTGGACTCAATGGCTGCGGCTGTTGAGCATAATGACATCGCCCAGATGAGAGTCGCTAATATCAAGATCGCCAGTATCAATCTGTTTAACTTTATTGAGCCGCCTTTGGCTTACTACGACTTTGAAAACATCTATAGCCATGGCCAGTGGCAGAAAAAGTGCCAATGGCTGAGTGAGTTTCTCGCCCATCGTCAGCCCGATATTGTCGGATTTCAAGAAGTGTTTAGTCCTGAACCGCTCAAACGAATCGCCAGCGAGCAAGGGCTAGTGCATTTTGCTGTCATTGATGCGCCAACTCTTATCAGTGATTACATTTATCGTAGCCCAGTGGTCGCGCTTGCCTCCCGTTATCCCATAGTGGAAATCAGCAGTGTCGAACCTGATGCGCGCTTAGTGGCGGCGATGGGATTATCGAGTGAATTTGCTTTTAGCCGTAAGGTGCTGCGCGCAACCATTGAGGTGCCGCACATTGGTAAGTGTGATTTTTATGTGGTGCACTTTAAGTCGAAACGCGCTGGATTAGCGCTCGAGCCTAAGCTAATTGAACATCAGCCACTTGAACCTAAGCGATTTGAAGATCAGCCACTTGCTTTAGATAACTCGGCGCCCGCAGCGAGCATGAAACTGCATTCAGAAACCCAATTACTCACAGAGCAAGCTTTAGGCCGTTGGGCATCAACCATGCAGCGCGGCGCGGAAGCTGCGTTATTATTCAATGGCATATTAGTACGCAGACAAGCATCTAAATATCCCGTCATTGTGATGGGGGACTTTAATGACAGCCTGACAATGGGCGCCTTAGATGCGCTAACAATACAGGGCGAGAGTATCCACAGTAATGACATAAAAGCTGCGGGCCTTGGGCATTTATCGGATGCGGCGTTAGCGGCGGTGTTTGCTCAATATCAACTTAAGGATGCCTATGAATTATTTATCGAGGCCAACCTATTTATCAAGGCCAATCAGCAGGACAGTTTGACGAGCAATACCGCTTATCATAGGGAGCACAGAGCGGCGACCCATTACTATGGCCCTAAAGGTTCTGTGCTGGATTATATTTTGCTTTCGAGCGAGTTTGATGCGAGCCATGGCCGTAGTTTAGCCCAAGTGGTAGATTATCAAACCTGCGACAGGCATTTAGTCAGACCCGAATATGAACGCGATGCCTACAGCACTGACCATGCGCCAGTCATTGTTGAGTTGGCGCTGCGGAGTTAATGACTCATTCAGTTGAGCTCGCTAAATCAAGCCAAATAAAACAACTTAAACTCACTCAAGTAAACTCACTTTAAATCTGGCTAACACTCAATCTCTAAACCGATTTGCGCATTAGGCTATATCGCGGATAAGCCCCATTTGAAACCAAGCTTGCAGTGCCTGCAGCACTTGCATCGGCGCCTGCGCGTCGCTAAAAAATGTCAACATCATTTCGCATTGTTCGGCAAAGGTGGCACCGCCAATAAATCCCAGCAGCAGGGCGAGTTGATATTCGGATAGGGAAATAAACTCAGTTAATCGGCTTTCGCCGCGCCAAAGTAACCAAGCTCGTTTGCCTTGATAATCGGGACTTGGCGGTGATGCTTGCAGTTTTAATGCTTGCCAAGTTTCAACCGCATTACTGTTGCATTGGAATAGCTGCACGCTGGGGTGAAAACGCAGTTGGCAACCCGGCCATTGCTCGGCAGGCAGTGCTTGCAGGCGGGCAAAAGTGGCGCGCTCGGTATCAAAAGCATCGAAGGCATTCAATAAACGCCGCTCGAAGCGAGCAATATCGGCAATGATCGGATACTGACTGAAAAACGCATCTTGGGTTAAGTAGTCGGGCAGGGCATCGGCAAAACTGCGCAGAGAGGTAAACGCCGATGGCTGACTGGCAATATAACCTTTGGCCATACGCTCAAAGAGTTCATCACCCAGATAGATGCCCAGCATTTCGTGGTCGGTTTCGAGGGTTTCGGTTAAACGAATGCGATAGGCATTGGCATAGATCTGCATCCGAATATCAGCATTAATGCCGCCTTGCTCAGCAATCTTATCTTTGAAGGTTTGCGTGGTTTGCTCAAGGGTTGACGGCGTATCTACCGCCGCGCTCGCCAGCAGATAATCCATAAATGCGTATTGCAGCTGCTGAAGTTGGCTCATGCGGTAACCTTTCCTTCATGCATGTTCTTTCTACCTTTGGCGGCGTTGAGTGGATGCGCCTTACCTAAGGTATCGCGGGCGATATTTCTGGCAATCGTGAGTTCGGCTTCGAGGGCGGAAAACTCGGGGATATTGGCGTCGCGTTCTATCATAGTGCTGATGCCGCCAAAACGTTTCAGTGCAGCGCGGTAGAGGTCCCACACGCTGCTCGGTACATCATGGTCGTGCGTGTCTATCACATAGTCGCCATAGTCGCTGTGTCCGGCGAGGTGGAATTGCTGCACCCGTTTGGGATTGATTTTATTCAAGTAGTCCAACGGATTGAAATTATGATTGCGGGCACTGACGTAAATATTATTGATATCTAACAAGATTAAACAGTCTGCCGCCTCGGCAACGGCATTAACGAATTCCCATTCGTCCATGCTGGAATCTTGATAGGACAAGTAGCTAGAAACGTTCTCCATCAGAATGCGGCGGCCTAAAAAATCTTGGACGGTTTTAATCCGCTGCGCCACATGCATAACTGTTTCTTCGGTATAGGGCAGTGGCAGGAGATCATGGCTGTTCACCCCGTGAATTGAGGTCCAGCAGATATGATCGGAAATCCATTGGGGCTGCACATCGTTGGCGAGCTGCTTTAAGGCTTTAAGGTAATCCATATTGAGCGGATCGGTACTGCCAATCGACAGGGAAACACCGTGCATGACTAAGGGATAACGCTCGCCAATTTCCTTGAGGTAATAGCGGGGTTTGCCGCCGGCGACCATGTAGTTTTCCGAGAGCACTTCAAACCAATCGATATCGGGCTCAGTATTGAGCACGGCATCAAAATGCTGTGTCCTCAAACCTAAGCCAAAACCTAATGGTGCTTGCGTGATGACATCTTGCGCCACATTGACTCCTTATCCTTAAGTTTTCTGCTGAATGTGTGGTAAACAGGGCGATAAACGTGACCAGCACAAGCTGGTCACGATTTTTAATCAGCATATTGGCGTTTAAGCGCCTGCTTTGCCGCCGATATCACCGCAGGATTTTGCAGGTGCTGCGACAAAACCACTGCCTTTACAGCTGGCGTGGCCCGCACAGGCGTTGTCAGCAGTTTTACAATCGTTATGGCCTTTGCAGGTGTTAACGCCATAGCAGTGAACCAATTCGGCGTTAGCAATTTTACCCACCCAGTCATCTGCGACTTTACCGCCGACATCACCACAGCTTTTTGATGGCATAGCCACAAAACCACTGCCTTTGCAGCTGGCGTGTCCAGCACAGGCGTTATCGGCGGTTTTGCAATCGTTATGGCCTTTACAGGCATTCACACCATAACAATGTACGAGATCGGTACTGTCAGCGCCAGCCATAGGTTCGGCGGCATTGGCGTAACCCGCCATGCTTGCCATTGCCATCGCTAATGCGGCGCCCGTCAGTGCAGTTTGTGTTTTCTTATTCATGGTTCTAATCCTTTTGAGTGTGACTGCTAATGAGTAATCTTAATTTGGTTGCTTTGATAACGACTGCTGTAAATCGACGACTTATAAAGCATTGACTAATAAACACAGGAGTAAGCCTAGTTGTTATCGAGCGATTCGTTTGAATATCTTGTGCGCGGGCTAAACGAGCCTTTCGAATGCGCAGAGCTTTTTCCTGTTGCGTTAATGAGACCCGCACTCAGACCAATATCTTTCAACTTAAGTTAAAATGATGTTGTGAAAATCGAGATCAGCGCGATCGAGAGAGCAGAGAAATTGCCCAATTTATGGAAAAAATGGCGTTTCTTGCGCAGGTTTAGTGGCGCAAAATAAGGTATGATCGGCAACCCGTGGATGATGGCAAATAAGCGCTGCGGCGCGTTCGGTACTCGCACTCAGGTGACATTGGGTATATCATCCGTTTCCCATTTTTTAGACAGCAGCCCTTTTTTAGTGGCGGCACTATTTATAAGGCAACTATGGCTATCAGAATCAAACTTAAACCCGGCCGCGAGAAGTCGCTCGAGCGTCGCCATCCTTGGGTATTTTCCAATGCTATTCATAACATTAAGGGAAAACCTGAAGCGGGTGAGACAGTCGATGTGGTCGCTCATGATGGTCATTGGTTAGGTCGTGGTGCTTGGTCGCCTGAGTCGCAAATCCAAGTACGCATTTGGACTTTCGATCGCGAAGAAGAAATTGATCGCGAGTTTTTTGCCAGACGTTTACAGCGGGCGCAAATTGGCCGTAATGATTTAATTCGTGAGCAAGGCTTAACAGGCTATCGTTTAGTGGCCGCAGAGTCCGATGGTTTACCTGGGATCACCATCGACAGATATGCCAATGTGTTGGTGTGCCAGTTACTGAGCACGGGGGCTGATTTATGGCGCGATACCTTAGTCGAGCTATTGGCTGAGCAATATCCTGATTGCGCTATTTATGAGCGTTCCGATGTGGATTCCCGTAAGAAAGAAGGTCTGCTGCCTGTTACCGGTTTACTGCACGGCACTCTGCCTGAAATGCCGGTGATTATCGAAGAAAATGGCATCAAGATCGCCGTCGATGTGATTAAAGGTCATAAGACAGGTTTCTATCTCGATCAACGTGATAACCGCGCCATTGCCGCCCGTTTCGTGAAAGATAAATCGGTATTGAACTGTTTCTGCTACACAGGCACCTTTGGTTTGTACGCCGCAAAAGCGGGCGCGGCCAGCATAGAAAACGTCGATGTGTCTTCTTTAGCATTAGCGACGGCGCGTCAGAACATGCAAGTAAACGGTTTGAGTGATGACAATGTGCATTACAACGAAGCCGATGTGTTCAAGTTGCTGCGTCTATACCGTGATGAAGGCAAAACCTTCGATGTTATCGTGCTCGACCCGCCTAAATTTGCCGATAACAAGGCACAGTTAAACGGGGCATGCCGTGGTTATAAAGACATCAACATGATTGCATTGCAGTTGTTGAATCCGGGCGGGGTGTTATTGACTTTCTCTTGCTCGGGATTAATGCCTGCGGATCTGTTCCAAAAAATCGTGGCCGATGCAGCGCTGGACGCAAAACGCGAAATCCAGTTTATCGAACGCTTAAGCCAAGCTAGCGATCACCCTATCGGTAGCGCCTTCCCAGAAGGATTCTACTTAAAAGGCTTAGTCGCCAGAGCTTGGTAAGAGCGGCAAGAGCCGCCAGAGCTTAAGCCAAGCGCTTGATATAAGTTGTCTGCGATGTGGGTTTAGTTAGAGAATAGGCCGTTTAGTCAGAGAATAGATGGCTGAGTCAGATAACATTGAACCCTAAAAAACCATAAAAAATGCCAGCCCTTTGAAAAAGTGGCTGGCATTTTTATTGCGTATTTTACCGTGTTTTTACATCTGCAGCCTTGTGACTGTGATGTAGCTTTAATGCTTAACTTATTTGGCGGTAAAGGTTTTTACGCCATCAGGTGTACCGACTAACAACACATCTGCGCCGCGTTTAGCGAACAGACCGTTAGTGACGACACCGACGATCTCATTGATCTGACTTTCCAATTCCTTTGGATTAAGGATCTTAAGATTGTACACATCGAGGATCACGTTGCCGTTATCGGTCACAACGCCTTCGCGGTACACAGGATCGCCGCCTAGCTTAACTAACTGACGTGCCACATAAGAGCGCGCCATTGGAATGACTTCAACTGGCAGTGGGAATTCACCTAGTATGTCGACTTGCTTAGTGTTATCAACGATACAGATAAACTTTTCAGCCACAGCCGCGACAATTTTCTCACGAGTTAACGCCGCGCCGCCGCCTTTGATCATATCCATACGGTCGTTGATTTCATCGGCACCGTCCACATAGACAGATAAACGATCAACGCTGTTTAAGTCATAAACGGGAATACCCAGCGCTTTCATTTTCTGAGTTGATGCCTCAGAGCTAGAGACGGCGCCTTCGATATCGGCTTTCATGGTTGCCAGTGCATCAATAAAGTGATTCACAGTCGAACCCGTACCAACACCAACAATGCTGTCTTTTTCAACGTACTTGAGCGCGGCCCAACCGGCAGCTTTTTTCATTTCATCTTGAGTCATGTTGACATCCTGTAACGGCAAATGAGTAAAAAATTCTGCGCTTAGTATACTCTTTTCCGATAAATAATGTGGCGCAATTCCGCCTTAGCTGTGATCTAGATTGCAGGCTGGTCAATATCAGTCAGCGGCCCCAATAACCTAAGCAACTGAAGTAGTTAAGTTGGAAAGCATTTCGCTATACGTCACTAATCTAACTAAGCTACTATGGCAAAAGCAGAATGGTTTATAGATGATTTGTAGAGGGATTTAGCATGGCTGGCGCAAGTTTATTAACCTTACTTGACGATATCGCATCGATTTTGGATGACGTAGCGGTAATGAGTAAAGTGGCGGCAAAGAAAACCGCGGGTGTACTGGGGGATGATTTAGCCCTCAATGCCCAGCAAGTCACAGGCGTGAGTGCCGAGCGTGAATTACCTGTCGTTTGGGCGGTAGCTAAGGGATCGTTTCGTAATAAATGCATTTTAGTGCCTGCTGCTCTGTTAATCAGCGCCTTTATTCCTTGGGCGGTAACGCCGTTATTGATGTTTGGTGGTCTGTTTTTATGTTACGAAGGGTTTGAAAAACTGCATCACAGCTATAGCCACAGAAAAGGCCAGCCACACAGCGAAACGCAAGAGGAACGTGAGCTACCAGACATCAAAAATTTAGCCGCTTACGAGGCCGAAAAAGTCAAAGGTGCGATTCGTACCGATTTTGTGTTATCGGCGGAGATTATCGCGATTACCTTAGGCATAGTGGCGGACAAATCCCTGTCGACGCAGTTTTTCACCTTATCCGTTATCGGGATCATCATGACCATTGGTGTGTATGGTTTAGTGGCGGCGATTGTGAAAATGGATGATGCGGGTTTGTACTTGAGTCAGCGTGAAGGTGAGTCGGCCTTAACGCAAATGAACCGTAAACTGGGTTTTGGCTTATTAAGCGCCGCACCTGTGCTGATGAAAAGTTTAACCATTATCGGCACTGCGGCCATGTTTATGGTGGGCGGCGGGATTTTAACCCATGGCTTACACATGATTGGCGAGCAAATCCAGCATGCTGAGCAAGCCGTCGCGGCGATGAGTTTTGTCGGACCTGTGCTTGCCGTGCTGACGCCAAGTGTGCTCAACGGCCTATTTGGCGTTGTTGCTGGCGCAGTCGCACTTGCTGTGATGACAGGGATACAAAAACTGCGTGGCGAGTGAGGAGTGCGCATCGAAAATCGAGGATTAACTCAACAAGGAAGGGCGACGATGAAGTTAATGAAATACTGTATCTCCCCGAGTAAGTTGGCTTGGTTACGCAAAGAATTGGGTAAAGATGCCAACGGCTTGATTGCGGCAATGGATGCTGCGGGCACAGCTTATCTCGATAAGCTCAATGCATCGACCGAGGCGTTAGAGGGAGAGCCGTTAGAAGGTGAGGTGGCGGCCGAGACTGATACGCCCCTCAATACAAATGCTAAGACTCAGCGGCAAGCGCAGCGTCAGTTGGCGTATTTGTGGTTGCAGCAGCGGATTGCCTTAGCGACTCGTATCGATGATGCTGACATGGCGGCACTCGCAGTTTTTGAATTGCAACAGGTTTACATTGAAGTGGTTCAGCCATCGGAGTTTGATGCAGTTGTCGCACGATTACAGGCTGAGCCAGTCTTAGGTTTTGATACTGAAACCCGTGCGAGTTTTGAGCGCGGCGTACAATATCCCCTGAGCCTTATCCAAATAGCGACAGCTGACGCTTGTTATCTATTTCAGCATGCCATTTTAGGTGAGCAATTCACCCAGTTAAAAACCGTATTAGAAGATGAAAATATACTCAAAGTCGGCGTCGGATTACGCAGTGATGCGCATGCCCTCAAGCGGCAGTGGGGCATCAATGTCGCTTCAAAGTTGGATTTAAACTGGGCATTGGCGCAACTGGGGGCTGATAAGGAGATGGGGACGCGCCAATTGGTGGCGACTCTGCTGGGTACCCGTATTGATAAGCCGAAAAAAATCACCCTATCGAATTGGCAGCATGTGCCTTTATCTGGCGCGCAAATCGATTATGCCGCTGCCGATGCCTTGGCGGCGCTCAAGTGTTTCAATGCGTTAATCACTCTGCTGACGCCTTTTTATCGTGTATCGACTGATCCAAAAGCCGCGCCGTTAATCCCTTTGAGTCTAGTGGTGCCTTTGGCGAAATATTTCAAGGAGGTTGAATGAAGCGCAATAACCAAGATGCCGCAAAGGAAAACAGCAGACTATTACACTCGGATATGAGCTCGCAGGGCACCAGTACCTTAGGTTTGATATACCGCGTGCTGGGCATGTTGATCCTGTTAGCGATGATCCCCCTTGGGGTGAATGCCTGGGTTTAGTGATTTTGTGAGCATCTGCTAACAGGTAAAAATAAAGGAGAACGCTATGTTAGATGCCATTTGTGAACTCGAAACAGAGGATCATTTAACAGCGAGAACCACTTACAGTGTTTTTAAGTTTCAGCAATTACCCGATGAAGATATCGAGCGCTTACGACAATGGTTAATTTGCCCTGCGTGCGGCGGAAAAGCGTATTTCCGTAAAGCTTCCAAGGATGGCAAAGCCGCCTGTTTCGGCTCGCGTTATCACCAAGCTGATTGCATTGAATTTAAACCCTCGGCGCAAAAATCCCGCGAGGAACAAGATGCTATCGAAGTTCAGCAACAGCTGGTGGACGCCGATGCATTGATGATCGATTTCAGCCGCAAGCCTCGCCGCTATTCTTCCGCAAATAAAGCATCCACTGCGTCATCCGCAAGTAAGACCGCGCCGACGTCTAAGTCGTCTTCTATATCTGAGTCGTCACCAGTACCTGTTGCATCGTCAGCGGACGGTCAAGTGCAAGAGTCGAAAACAGACTATCAAGTTAACACTGCGGCACGCACAACCGAGAAACGGGTGCCAAGCCAAGGGCTCGAAAAGTTACTGCACAGTTTATTGCGCGGTACAGATCTGGCGAAATCTGATCTCTGGGTATATACAGACAGTGAGCGCAAATACCGTTGGCGGGCGAAGAACCTGTTCGTCAACTTTGCCGATGCCGACCCGCTTGATAACAAACCCCACATGTATTGGGGCACAATATCCCATACAGACCCGACCATGAGCTGGCTTAATCCCGCTGACAGTAAAGATATCGGCATTCCTATCGATGGGATAAAACAGCCATTATTGGCGCAATTTGAAATAGAAGATAAACGCTGCCTAGAAGGGGCGGGATTGATTTTATTTGGCAAATGTTTTTGGAATAAAGAAAAGACCCGCAAAATTATTCAGCTGTGGAATAACGATTTGCAGCGGATTTTTATCTCGAAGCTGGAAGATTAGCTTTGGGCAGAAACTAGAATTGGGGAGAGAAAAGGGGCTATTCCCGACGTACAAAAACGTCACGGCAAAAGTCCCTATCTATTCTATTACTCATAACGCTGATTAAAGCGTTTACTTGCCGCAGCACTTCTTGAATTTTTGACCGCTACCACAAGCGCAAGGCTCGTTACGATTCGGTTTCTTCTCGAACGTTGTGGTCTTAGGTTTATTCAATAAACCTTCTAACTCAAGGATATCTTCAGCAACATCAGCATTGACTTCGATATTGGCGAACAGCTGGTGTTCGGCAACAATCGCGGCAACTTCGAGTTTACGCGCTTCATCTGCAACGATTAATTGCAGAGGGAAAGCTTCTGTACCCGGTTTAGCGGCACGCTTAGTGTTGTAACCAAAGCTCTCATGCTTTGGCTTAGGCGTTTTACGACCTTTGAAGAAAAATTTGTCAGACATCTTGGTTCCGTCGAGCAGTGTATGAAATTGACGATGCTTATACTATAAAACGCCGATTTTATAAATCGAACTCAGATCTTTTTTCGATAAATGTGTGGCTTTTGCCATTAAGTGGTCCAAAACTTGTCGAAACAACCATATCTGTCGAATTTACTGCAGTGATTCTAGCTAGGACATTAGGGCGGCTAATTCTCTAGATAATGCATTCGTTAAAACATCGTGCCCGATATGCGGTGGCTTTTTAATCTCAGTGGTAATTAATTCAACAGTAATCGTCTAACTTGTTTGAAAAACCTTCAGTTAATGAGTTTTGTCATAAAAAGTACTTTACCTTTGGAAGTGCTTTTAGCATAATGCCCCACGTCAACAGGGGTGTAGTTCCAATTGGTAGAACAGCGGTCTCCAAAACCGATGGTTGCGGGTTCGAGTCCTGCCACCCCTGCCAAATAAAACAACGGCTTGCATAGAAATATGCGAGCCGTTTTATTTTGCGTAGAATAAAACGTAGAAAATGATTTTACTCGGATTGAATAAGTAGTCATTTTTTAACGCTACCAATTGTCGGTACTATTTCCACTTTCCTGTCGTAGGTGTTCACTTGTGCCAAGGTTTTATGGCCCGAGTATTGTTGCTTCTCTGACAGTGTTCCCTCAAAGTCTGATACACCTTTAGCCTTAATATCATGGAACGTAAAAGTGCGTTCAATCTGCGGATAATCCATTTCCATTTTTGCCATCGCTCGCTTCCAAGCACTGCGCAATCCATCTTGTGTTAATTTCCCGCTGGGATGTTTATTAATGACATAAATACTGGCAATGCCTGAATGCAGAGTTCTTGCTTCGGCAATCGCTTTTCGCAGTCGAGGCGACCAAGCTTTGATTTGCTTTTTCCCTGTTTTACCCTGTTGGATAAACAAGCCATCTTCATTGACCTGCGACCAAGTTAATTGCAAAACATCACCTTGCCTTGCTGCACATAGGTAACTTATTTCACAGGCAATTTTTAACCTTATCTCTGCACATGAAAGCAGAGCGTTGAACTCCGCATCAGTAATATATCTATCGCGAGCCTTTACCTTAAACTTTTTAACCCCTTTTGCGGGGTTGCTTTTACAGCGTCCACGCTCATAACCCCAAGCAAACATCACGCTAGCTGCCGCGAGTTCATGGTTTGCTTGGGTCTTACTTGATTGCCCCCTTAGATCCATATAGCGCCTAATATGATGTGGCTCAATTCGGTCCGGTAACATACTGCCAAACACTTTACTGAACACATTAAGTTCACGGTCCCGATCTCGCTGGGTTCTGGGGGCAAGCTCTTTAAAGTTTGCACTATCCAAATACTCCATCGCTAAACGGTTAACCGTGTACTCAAGGCTAAACTCAGCAACTGCCTTTTCGTATGCAGTCCATACCTCGGCTTTACTCGCCGTGATTTTGCACAGCACCTTAGTCGAGTTAGGACGCTTAATCACATAACAAATTGGCTTTCCAGCACGGCGATGAATGTAGACTGAAGGTGGTAACCAAGCATCCTCAGGTTTACGTTTACGCATTGCTTAGTGCTCCAAAGTTGGGCTCGCTTGATTTGTGATGAACCAACATACCCCGAGGATTATTCACAAAATCCCAAGTGACAGAAGGTTTACCATCGGCACGTATAAAGCAGTTTATGCCCTGATCACGTAACCATTTTACTTGCGCACCTGGGCGCTTTAATCCACTCAATACTTCAAGTTCAGCATCAGTTAATAGCTGGCTCATGGTCTAAACTCCTTCACATAGTTATGGTTTACCAACACGGATAACACCTGTTGAAGCTTCATGCCGCTTCCTTATCCTTCGGTGCGAAGAACAGTGCGACGGGGCCATCTTCGGTGTCGTGAATACTCAGCAGGAATGAGCCGGCCTTGTCGCAAACGGGTTGCCAATCGCTGATATCGTTATCGCCCTCATCAAAGTAGCGCTCGATCTGATCTTCAGGCGCATCGAGTTCAAACCAAATCGCCACAAACTCGCCGCCTTGGCGTGCCGCCCATGCTTCACACTCCACACGGGTCACACCTTCATCCCACTCGGGCAAATCGGGATGGGTCCAATAACCTTCTTCACGTTCTACAGTTGCTGCTTGTATCGACTTCATGCTGCTTCTCCTTTTATCCTGAGTTTTGATTCTGCGTTGAGTGCGAATACTTCGGCGTCGGCTTGGCCGAAATCGCTGCACTCGATGGCGTTAAAAGACTTACAAATGCCCCAGCCGTGATAGTTGTTGGGGGTGTACTTCACTTCGATTTGTTGCTGATCGCACATCAAGGTGAAGTAGGGCTTAGATAGCGTGACCACGCCCGCTTTAGTGCTGAACGTATTCATGCCGCCTCCTTGTTTTGGTTGGCGTTGGTTTGGCTGACTGGCGGATGGCAGGGCAGGCGCATTGGGTGATATCGGTACGAATACACTATGGTGCGGCTAATGCCCTTGGCTAAGTTGGTTAAGCCGTTGCCCAATGCTTGCCAGTACAGGCAATCTAACGCGCCCAGTGCCAGCGCGATTTTGATGCTATCGCCCGTTGTGGCCTTGAGTAACAGGCTTAATTTATGGCTGCGGTAATGATTTAACAGATGGCGAAACGCCGCTGATTGAGTCATTTAGGCCACCTGCTTCGGTTGCAAAGGGCTTGATTGCAAATGAGCCGATTGCAGCTTGGCCCAGTCGATGGCTTTAATGGCCTCGACCGTGGCGGCGATTTGCTCTAACTTCTTTTGCCCGCGCATAAAGTTCGACAGTTCAATACCGTGGCGAGCCGCCGCGCGTTCGGCGGGTAGGGCGCTGGTGTAATGCAGCGTTAACGCCGCAATCACCTCGGGCGAACTAATGCGGGTAAGCGATAGCAATAACGCAACGCGCTCTTGTGATTCAAAGCCTGGGAGTAAGTGGTTCATCATTCAAAATCCTCAATGCTTAAGCCCAACTCTTTAGCTAGTTTGATATTCTCGATGCGGCGGCGTTTATCCAAGCGAACCTTATCTTCAGCCGATATCCTCACAGACTGAATTACAGGTTCCTTTTCCTGCTGAAATCGTACTGCTTGTGTTTTAGGTGCAACTATTGATGGCGGTGTGGTAGATGAGTTGGCGACTTTCATCACTTTTAGCTTTCGCGCTTTAGGTGCGTATTTAGCGCGTTTCTGCGCTTTGATACTTTCCTTATGCGCTTGGTAGTACGCCCTTGCCGCAATTTGCTTTGGGGTGAGTTGTTGATTCATGCCGCCACCTCTGCCTTAGTCAGTGACAGGATCCAGTTACGTAACTCAATCATTTGAGGGCACAAATACATTGACGCGACATAGGTGTATAGATGTGGGTAATCATGCTGTTTACGCCTGATAAACCAATTCGCATCGGCTTCGGTGAGGCAGGATTTAATGACCTCTTCAATTTCTTGAAAGTGAAGTTTGGTGAGGCTTGATGGCAAATCGTAATGATCTGAATCAACATCAAAATCTTCGATAAACGCTTGAGTGAATACGTCGGCAAATGATTCGATTTCATCGTGATAAGATTCGATCTTGTCGCTCTCGAATAACCACGTTTTGCACCATTCGGCATCATGCTCTAGCAACCATTCAGCAAGGTTGCTTTTATCGCCATCATCAGAGCGATAGAGCGTTGAATAATCGCCGTCTTCACCGTAAAAAATCTCCCAGTGATGATCGTTGTAGCCTTCTTGGGTCACTAAGTAGCGCTTGCAGCGCACTTGCCAGATTGGCTCCGCAGTAATGCGATTATCTTGTTGGTGCATTTGCTGAGACATTTCAAGCAAGAATGCGGGGATTTCGATGTGTTGGCTCATGTTGATTTCCTTATCTTCTAACCAAGAAACGGTGCAGACCTTTGGCGGCACGAATGGCGACAGTGCGGTCGGTGGTAAACTTGCCACCGGGCAACATCCAACCCTCTTTAAACGCGACGATATGGCCAACGCCGATTTTGATATCGCTGTGTAGCGGTTTGTCATCAGTTAACATGCTGCTTTCCTTCTCTCGTCATCACACTCAGCAGGGCTA
>NZ_JAUOES010000020.1:0-83809 GCF_031932065.1 Shewanella scandinavica | reverse complement strand
GCTCACCGAGCAAATTTTTGATGGCGGCTTTTGTGCGTATTTTTGCACAAAAGGTGACAGCGGAAATTTGTCCGGTGCAGCCGTTTGTTAAATTTTTATCCGATCATTGGAAAGCCTTGACCAACTGGAGAGATCCCATTTGGATACCTTTGCATATAATGCGAGTAATTATTTTTGAAGTTTTCCTCGTCTTTCACGGAATCAAGCCATGCCCTCGCGCCATCAATAACGTCATTACAAAAGCGCTCCAGATCCAGACACAAAACATCATTCATAACCCCATTATGAATACTAATGGGGCTTCCTGGCTCAGTGAACGTAATTTTACTAAAGCTTAGGTCTTTATGATTGTTACGACCTTGATGCAACATTCCGTTTCTGAAGGAATAACACACCCCGCCCGTCACTGTGATTTTACCCATCGGAGGATGATAGTATTTTTGAGATACCCAAGCATCAAACCAAGCTCGATATTTATTACCACTATCCTTTCCATTTTCTGATTCCATCGCACCACATATACTTGGCAAAGCAAGTACTGAATGAAGGGCCAAATAATAAAGGTTTTGGCTAAGTGCTTTTTCGATTTGTTCGAAATGTACGTCCATGAGCTACCTAAATTTAACGCCCGCGTAAAGCGCGCGAGGTACGAGCGTCGCATTTGACGCGTTTGTTATGTGCTATCGCATTGAAACTTGCCATGTAAACTCTTCTCTTGAATTTCTCAACTCAACGTAATAGTGCTTTTCTATAATTGTTTTGTAAAATGGTAAGCGGAACTCATACTTTAGCTTTAGCTTATAATCACAGGACTGAAGACTAGTCCCGACGGGCATTCCAACATGAGGCACTGCCTGAATTTCTGTTTTTTCTCCCGATGCCAGCTTAGTGATGGGCGCACCACAATCGGTGGCGTTCATATTTGTCATGTTCATACCACCCATGACGAAGTTCATTTGTGACACATCCACGACTATATTGAATGCTGGCATTTTCCCAATATTTTTTAGAACAAGCCGAGATTCAAAATTGTGCTTTGCCTTGTCCTTTACCTCCTCAATTGAAAGATTAGGGGGAAATGCATAGTAAGCAGTAAGAAAACCGATTATTCCCAAAATAGAGGTCGCGCCAAAGACCTGAAACGCTATTCCACCGTAATGTAGCAGTTGATCTATTAATTCAGGACTCATCAATTTTCTCTTAGCTAGACTCGATATTTGGAAGGCACATAACGCCGCTATAAATTGCGGCTTTGGAGTTGATTGCTTTGTGGTAGCGTAGCGTTAAGCCACAAAACAAGCGACGGAAAAACCGTCAATTTGATAGCTTTGTTAACTGTTTACTCGGCTTCTTCATGGTATATACGAGTATAATTCTCGAACTCTGTACCTTTAAGGTCTTTTTCAATTACAGATTTGGCGACTTCAAAATCAACGACGTAGTTACAAACTTCCATTGTGCCACTGCCAATGCTACCGCCATCGCAATTGCCTAAACCTGCCCAGCCTAAAGTTTCACTCATGCGGTCTTGAAGACGATGACGCTTCTCGACATCTTCTTTGGTACCCATGCCTTCAACTTCATACTCGATTAAAAGAGTATATTCTTCTTCGATAGGTCGAAAGCCATTTGATACCATCTCATCTACTTCTTTCTGGATGATTTTCTCTGGTTTCTTTAGAAGTGAACCTTTTACTTCTTTGGATTGCCCAGTTGTTCCGAGCTCACCCCAATGAACAGTATGGGAACCATCATCGTTATCCCATGTTTCCCAATATTCTTTTTTCGCGTCCGTAAATTTATATAGTTTTAGCACGAGCCTTCCTGATGACAGTTAACGTCTTAGTATTTATGCGCTGCGCTGTTTGCAGGGCATAAATCGCTTGTTGGACTTGGCCGCTGCCACATCCGTGTAAAATGGGTATGAATGATGCTATAGGAATTTGCTTTTTTGCGGTAGCGGTTTTTTATACAGTTTGATGGGTAATCACTTGATATCGTTTTAGCTTTCTCATTCTTTTACGCTCACTTTCGACTGATTTTTGACCTTGGTTGACCGCATTTTGGCTCCAGATTCAGACTGACACTCACACCCTATCCCCTCATCGGCTTAATCCCATAAGGCAGGCTGCTTTCGCTGTCGGTTACGCTACGTCTTGAGGGAGTGGTTATCCTGACAGACGTACTGGCTGACTTTGGTTGTTAATCATCACTAATTTCTGCAGTCTTATCAGCCCAATAAACTGCAAATGACCTAACTGGCATTGCGGACATGACCACAAACAGTCCTTCTTAACCAAAGGACTCGCCAATACCACCTGCGGCTTACGTAATTGCCGCTGGATGAGCGCGAGCTTTTTGCGGCGGCAAGCATTGGCGAGAAAACCAAAATGTCTCACTCGCATCAGCCCTTTGGGCAACACATGCAATAAGTAACGGCGGATAAACTCATCACAACTTAGCCGCATTTGCTTATGCTGCTGACCGTCACGATAATCCTTGTAGTGAAAACTGACATGCTCTGCGGTCACTTCTGCAATTCTTGATTCATGCAGCATGCCTTTACGGGTATAACGCCCGAGATATTCCACCACGGTTTCGGCGCGGCTCAGACACGCTTTGCTGTAAACACACCACGGCTTTGCCATTAAGGTTTCAGCCGCAGGGATAGCCAGCTCATGTTGTCGCAGCGCCCGTAATAACTTGGCCCGATATACGGTGGACAAGGCTCTAACCGGAAACAGATAATCCGTTTTCACGCTATGCCAATCTCCCGCTGACGTCAGCACCCCACCCGGGATTAAGCAATGCAAGTGAATATGCTGACTCAAGGTTTGCCCCCACGTATGCAATACCATAGTGCAACCCAATTGACCCTGAAGGTGTTTCCGTTTCATGCCAAACTGCGCAAGCGTCTGCCACACAGACTCAAACAGGGCGCTGTATAACGGCTTGGCAGCGTAGTGCGCCAAGATGTTCAACTCGTGGGGTAAGGTAAAGACCAAATGGAAATAGCGGCAAGGCAAGACTTGCGCCTGCTGCGCTGCAATCCACGCTTGCGTCTGCCTTCCCTGACAACGAGGGCAATGCCGGTCACCACAGGAGCAAAACACCTGCTGCTCATACTGGCAAGTATCACAACGCCATTGCTGTATACCTAAGGCTTGCGTGCGACACTGTTGAATATGCTGGCAGACTAAGGCTTGTTGTTCGGTCAGTTTATGCTGCTGTTGATAGTGGGCTAAGTGCTGATGAAGGATATCGCTTACATGGTAGGAGGTTGCCATGGCATCCCCCCAAGACTTGCTAGCAAGTCACAGCCTTGATGACCCAATTCCGGCGACCAATGCAAGTAGCGTTCAGTAGACTTGATACTGTGATGCCCAAGTTGGGCCTGTAATTGATGAAGGGGCATACCCGCTTGCAATTGATGGGTCGCATAAGCATGCCTTAGGCTGTGTGGACTGCATGGCTTAGTGATACTCGCTAAGCGGGCCGCCTTCGCTAACGCTTTACGAAAGGTCGACTCATGCAGCGGATAAACCACATCATGATAGGTCGAGGCAAACAACCATTCGACGGGATGATACGCTTGCCAATACTGACGCAACAGGGTGAGTAAAGTCGGTGAGAGTATCACCCAGCGGTCGCAGGCCCCTTTCCCTTGACACACTTTGAGCAACTGCCGCTGCCCATCGATATCAGCAACCTTAATATGGGTTAACTCACTGACACGCAAACCACAACCATAACACAGCGCCAACATAGCGCGTTGTTTCAGGTTTTGACAGTGATACAGCAGTGCCGCGATATCTTGGCAACTCAGCAATTGCGGCAGCTTGTGTGGACGTTTAGGTAAACTCAACTGAACCGTAAAGTCACGTTTTAGGACATGTTCATAGAGAAAATGAATGCCATTAAGCTGTAACTTTAAGGTGGCTCTGGAATGATGTCGCTCAAGATTTAAATAACGAAAATAAGCCGTAAGCTGCTCATCCGTAATGCTATCGAGCGGTTGGTTTGCATAGTGCTGCAGTTGGGTGATGGCACGCAGATAAGCACTGCGTGTACGGGCCGAGTAACCACGTAAACTAATCTCATCATGGAATTGTTGCAGAAGTGATGACATGGTAGACCTCCTAGGTGAGGGATTATCCCTAGGAGTAAGTGTGGAGCAGTGGTTCGCTTTAGGCTCCGCGCAGCGGCTTAGTTCAACATTTTATTAGTGCGCATGCGCATTTACCTCATTAGACCAGTAAAAACGCGCACTGTTAATTACTTGTAATAAAAGGAACTTATCAGCTTTTTTTCAAATACACCATCTGGAAAAACGCGCATGCGCGTTTTCCAAACCTATTAACTCGAACCGTTAAAATATAAGCCATTGATAATTATTAAAATACATGGGAATTCATAAGTGTAAACGCGCAAAAAATTTTACAATCTTCCTTGATTTCAGCGATTTCTAAATAATACTGTACATATAAACAGTGTCACAAGGATTGCTATCATGAGTATAAAAAGCCCTTTTTTAAGCGGTGTTCAAGAAGAAATGCGCATGCGTGGTTACAGTATTAGAACAGAAAAATCCTACCTGTATTGGATAAAGGCGTTCATTAACTTTCACCACAAGCGTCATCCTGAAACGATGGGAACAGAGGAGGTCGCACAATTCTTAACCTTCCTTGCCAATCAACGGAATGTGGCTATCAACACTCAAAAAATTGCACTGAACGCGTTAGCCTATTTGTACCAGAAACATTTGCATCATGAGCTTGGAAATTTAGGTTTTTGCTATGCCACAAAACAGCGTTATTTACCTACTGTGTTATCCCCTTCAGAAATCTCACTAATACTAAATGAGCTTGATGGCCGCGATAGGCTAATAATAGAACTACTCTATGGTAGTGGACTTAGAGTTTCAGAATGCCTCAGGTTACGTATCCAAGATATTGATATTGAACAAGCTTCGTTGACTGTGAGGGATGGTAAAGGTCATAAAGATAGACAAACAATCCTCAGCCATAAATGTGCCATTAAACTCGCAGCATATATTAATAAGGCAATGGAGATTCAACACCGTGACAACCAACAAGGGATCGGCCCTTCCCTACCCAATGCGTTAGAGCGTAAGTATCCTAATGCCTTTAAGCAACACGGATGGATGTTCATTTTCCCTTCAACCACAACCTGTATTAATCCTTATACAGGAACGCTTTGCAGGCATCATCTTCATCAGAGTGTTATTCGTAAAGCGCTCGGCAATGCGGTGCATAACATCAAAATAACTAAGCGTGTTACCTGCCATACATTTAGACATAGCTTTGCAACCCATCTACTTCAATCGGGCAGTGATATCAGAAGTGTTCAGGAGCTACTTGGTCATAATGACGTTAGTACTACACAAATCTACACCCATGTGCTTGGCCAACATTACGCAGGGACAACGAGTCCATTAGATAAGTTATAAATTCTAAGTAATAAAGCACTTGGGGGTAACTGGCGTTTTGCCCAAACAAATGCATAAAGGCGTATTGTGGCAAGAGCACCAGAACGATAAATCCACAAAACAATCATTTGTAAAAGCATAGTTTCATTGTGATCAATATAGAGCTCACACCTAAGCTCAGTGCATCATTTAATAGCGAATGAGTTTGCATAGGTATCTGTCTGCATATTTGATAAAATCCGGTCAACGGGTTAGCAGTCTTGGTGGACAACCGGCTAACCCGCCAGCCCTCGTAAGAGGGCGTTCTTTCTAATTCATCCTATCTAGCAATGCCATTTCGGCTTTTCTTAGCCAGAAGATGTAAGACTTTTTGCTGTCAAATCCCATTAAGGCCCACTGCTCTTTACACAGGTAATGGGCGCGAATGGCGCGTTTACAGTTTATGGATAACTGCTCAACAAGGTGGTCAAAATGGGCGACGTGGGCAGGCACGTTGAGTTCGTGCTTTAAGTGGCCGCCGCCCAGCGCTTCGCCTAAACGGTCGCAGGCGCTGCGGTTTGAAAACCCCTTACCCAACTCTTGGTGCACCCAATAACGGCCCCAGCGATATAACCCTAACCGCAACGCCTTAATGTTCATCCTCTGCTCGGGTTCATCGCTAAAGCCCATTGGCCACCTCATTTATCTTCTCAATCGAAAGCTTAAACACATCAAGGCATATCGATGTCACATCGTCATAGGGCGCAGTAGTACGGCCATTTTCCCAACGTTGGTAAGTGTTGCGGCTAATGCCGTAAATCTCAGCCACTTCGTCTTGGGTCATGCCCCGTAAACGGCGCCCTACTTTCAATACATCCGCGGCGCGATTAGCCATAAATCCTCCTGCGTGAAGTCCATAACCCACTCGTTTTATTTGTGATTGTTTTTGTTATTGTCATTGTTAGCGTCATAACCACCCCACTAACATTGGCTCGTCTGGCTCGCTCGGCTCAGTGGTCGATTGGCGCATAATCTCGGGCGCCACATCATCAAACCCCAGTGTGATTAAGTGTGCGTGGTAGGCATCCAACGCCATCAACATGCCCTTATCTAAGGTGCTGTTGACGTAAGTGCGTAGCAGCAATGGCAAGGTGTGATTCAAAATCCGCTCACCCACCATGGTATCTACCCCCATGTCGGCAATAATGGTGCGGCACAGTTTGCGCAGTGCATGCGATGTAAACGCCTTAAACCGAATCGTCTCACTCCAATACTGCGCGGTGCGAATGCTCACCGGCCCTACCTCACCTGGGAACAAAAACGCCCGCTTGCCCACATGGGTGTATTGCCACTGGGCGTAATGGGTAATGAGTTTCTTGGCAGTGGGCGTCATGGGCAGTCGGTGCTCTTGGCGGTTCTTGGCATTCTCGGCAGGAATAAACCAATAATCGCCGGCAAAGTGGTCCCAACGTGCTAAACGGGTTTCACCTATGCGGGTACCGAACATCAGCATTAACACAAACAGCATCGCCACCGGTCTTGCTGCATTTCGCAATGCGCTGAATAACGGCCCCACATCCGACTCGCTTAACTGCGTGCCCACCAATGGCGGCATCTTCAAACTCATTTGCACCCGATACCCCGCCAAGCTATTGGTGTCTAACACCCGTAAATCGGCCGCAACCGATAACGCCCGTTTCAACACCTTTACCGCGGCTTTGATGTAATTAGCCGAATAGCCTTGCGCCAACATGGGTTTGATTAAATAACTGTCCACCGCAATAAAGTTCAGCTCATTGAGCGGTAACTCACCAAAGCAGCCGCTGAGATGTTTCCTCACTAACGATTTACAGTTACTGCGCCAGCTGTTGCTTAAGGTGCGGTTGCATTCCACATGGGTGACAAACCACGCCAGTAATTGCGCGACCGTGGCAAACTCGTTGCTGATTACCGCTTGGCCCATGCTGCGTTTGGCGAGCAAACTGGGTAACTCGGTTAAAAAGGTCTTCAAGCACATCACTGGCCATACGCCCTGTTTTTGCCACACGGTTTTGCCTGCTTCGTTCATCACTAAATACACCGAGGCTTGGCGTCTATCGGTCGAGGCCCGTAACCGCACCGCCGGAAACTGCGTATCCCGAAAGTCCCGCGTTATCCCTGCCCGCAACCAACGGCGCAATACTGCATCGTTTAACTTGCCTTGCTCTACGCCTGTTGCTGTCATCACCTGCGCCATCTAGCCCTCCAACCGATATTCAAAGGTGTGATGGGTGCCCGAGCGTATGCGCTTTACCCGCTGGTTCATCGGCATATCCCGAAACCGCGCACTTAAGGCTGTCTCGCTATCGTGAACCCCAAAGCGGTTAAAGCTTTCTTGCTGGATTTCAAACAGGGTCCAAAACCGTTTGCCTGTGATGATGCGCATCAAACGTTCGCGCTGTGTCAGAGGTTTATTCGCCATCGTTTGCCCCCTTAAGCCCAAGGTTGGTTCGTAAATTGGCAATAATTGATTTGGCCTTTGCCGCCTCTGTGGGTCGCGTTACCGTTTCAGGTAATGCCTTAGGCAACTCCACATCGGTCAACTCGCCACGGCTAAAGCGGCGGCATAGCACTTTGTAATTGCGCTCAAACGTCATCAACACATCCTTTTCAAGCCCTGTGGCAAACATCCAACTGCCCGTCTCGCGCACCGCTAAACGCACTACATCATGGCTCCACGTATGTTTGTCAGGGTGATGGTAATGGCGCGCAGCCTCCTTGAATGCCGCTTCCAACTTGGGCAGCCCTAAATCACAGGCCGTAGGTTGGCACCACAGCGCAAACTGGCGCGGTGTCGGCCAAAACTGCCTATCGCCCTGCTCGCGTCTGGCGCGATTCAGCCCCGCTTGCACTTGCTCGCGGCTGGCAATCCCCTGCGCCGCCAGAGTTTTAAGCCACTCGGCTTTGTGGGTCGCTTCGTCCTCAGGCCGCGGCGCACTCACAGGGAACAACACCCGCAACTTGCTAAACACGCTGTCCACAATCGCCATGTCCATCGCCGTCGGCTCAGGTTGTGTCACCCGTGCGCCCTGCCCAACCAGCGGCTGGCGGATTAAGGTCTGCAGTGATTTCATGCTCGCATTTTGATTGGCAGTCATATCAAGGGGTCCTCTGGGTCATACACCGCATAACTCCAATCCACTTGCCCAACCGCCGTTGCCATTGGTCTTGGCAACGGCGTTAACCAATGGCGTTCGCGGATAAACTTGGTAATGCCGAGCACAAACTGGCCGTTAGCGCTAAAGCCCCAACTCGTATCCAGCGCCGCAGCCTCCTTCAACCACGTCACCGCCAACACGCAATCAGCATCGGTCAGCTTTTCGGCCTTCCACGCTTTCCACGCAGCCGAATCCGAGCCGCCTTTGCGATGGGCGGGATACGCTTTGAAAAACGCATTGAAAACCGACTTAGCACTCGTTGCTGGACAAGAGTCTTTTAAAGATTCTTTGATAGGTTCAAAAGAGTGATAGATTCTGGGTGCAGCTCCTGCACCCTCAGAGGGTGAATCTCCTGCACCCATGGGTGCATTTGCTGCACCCTCAAAATTGGCTAAGGGTGAATCTGCTGCACCCCCAATATTTTCTAGGGGTGAATTTGCTGCACCCTCAGTAAAAGGTAGGGTTTGCGCAGGTTTATCACTCAGAACACACGATGAAAAGTCCAAAATATACAGGTTGGATGTATTGCGTTTATGCTCACTCTTGCGGGTAATTTTGCGCACCAGTCCGACGTCAACCAGCGCGTTAATGTGGTTAATCGCCGACCGCTCGCTTATCTCACAAGCCTGCGAAATATACTCGTAACTCGGCCAGCATTCGCCTTGGTCATTGGCGTTATCGGCAAGCTTGATCAACACCAGCTTGCGCAGTGGATTACCCACCTTGGCCTTCATCGCTTTTACCATCAATTCCATACTCATAAGTCACCCCCAAACGGAGCAACCCACAAACTCGAATTGACGCAAACTCTATGCTTCAGTAACATAATATTGCCTCACTTAGGTATTAAGCCCGCATCGGTCGCCAAAACTTCAGCGGGCTTTCTTATTTACAATCGACTTTAAACAGGACGTTTAAATGCCCCGACAGACACATGGAACCGTTATCGGCATAAGTAAAAACCGCAGCCGCATTGCCGTAGAACTGGATACCGACAACATCAGCGTCATGGATATTTACAATCCCAAATGCTTTGAAATTGACCACATCCTCTTTGGACCGCTTGATGTACTCGGTGGTTATTTCGTTTTCAACCAAACCGCTCAAGCAGAATATTTCGTCTATGTCGAAGCAATCAGCTGCGATCATGAAACGGCTCAGCGGCACCTGCTTCACACATTAAACTGAATCCCTAACCACTCGACCAAAGGTCAAAATTTGACCACAACGCCGTATTTCAGTAACATGCAATTGCCTACCTCTCTGGCATTAAGCCCGCATCGGTCGCCAAAACTTCAGCGGGCTTTCTTATGTCTACAGCAACGGGTCAACGGCAATGCGCCCCGTTGCCCTCCGCTCGCTCGCCTTCACTGCCAAGCAAGTAAACCTTGTGCGCCAAGTTACTGCGCAACTGGCTAAAAAAATCACACCGTTTAATGTGCACGTTGCGGCTTTTCGCTATTGCACTCATATCAGCGGCATTCACATTAGTTGCACTCGCATCACTCGCGCCTACATCCTCCGCCAATAGCGCAATAGAACGTTCCGCGCGTTGTTCTTCCATCAGCAGATAATTCATAATCCAATCGATGCTCACCGTTGGCAGCAACAACTGCTTACCACTGCCCAGCAACGCCTTATCCACGATGTCGGTCGCGATAACCGCCCAACGCTCGGGGCGACTATGCTGCAATTCATCGCAGCTCCTTAACACCTCAACCATTCGGCCCACCTGCGTTCGCTTAAACAACTCCGCCGTGGTATGCCCATGAAAACAGGCAATGTCTTTGCCCATGTTCACGCCACTTAACGGGGCCCGTTCAGAGGTTGCCGCGCTAAGCTCATTGACGTTAGGCTGAGTGCTATTAGGCCCAGTGCGATTAGGCATGTTCGGCTTAGATTTAAGCGCCATCGCCTTAAGCATTAACTGCTTTGCTTGCATCATGAGTAACGTCACTTGCGCGGTTTCCATTTCGGTAAGCGCGGCCACGGCGGGCCTATCATCACGGCTAACTTGCCCATGCACCGAACACGCGGCGCCGCCCTCCAAACAACAAATTAAGCATTCAGGATCAAACATCGTTATGCCCTCACTTCATCTTAGGTATCAAGCCCGCATCGGTCGCCAAACTGTGGCGGGCAATTTGATAACGGCACTTTTTACGCGCCCAGTTATCACTTAACTGATTTGTGAACATGTCATTCACTCCTTCTTTTATTCCAACAAGTCATTTCAACAACTCATTTCAACAACTGCCACTTATGCCCATTGGCACACACGGCGCGTTTCGAGCCCGACTTGGTTTGTTTTAAAGCCAAACCGCACTGGCCACACGGCACATCAGCCACCCGCTTAAGCATCACCGCATTAATCTGTGCGCTGTGATCCGCCCGTTTAGGCCGATAACCTAACGCCCGCGCCACTTTTACATACTCTTTCGCAATCCATTTGCCATCGGGTTCTAAATGCAAACCGTCGCCGATCATGTCGCCCAAGCGGATCAACTGCTGGTGCAACTCGGACTTAGCACTGGCGATAACATTGATGTTCAGGTTCGATTGCTGCATAGCTGTCACTTCTCGGCCGCGAATTGCGCCGCCTTACCGCCATGACTCGCTAAATACGGGTACGCCAGCTCTAACGCTGCCATACTCGCTTGCGTGGTTGCCGCCGACTCTTTTAACTCGCGGTGCGCCGCCACTAACTGCTCGCGCTTCGGCGCCGGACCTAAATGGATCACCGCCACTTGCGCCTCGGCGTTCTCTTTGGTGAGCGATGCCGCCATATCGGCAACATGCAACACATGGCCATCATTCATACGGTCGGCAATCACCGTCACCCCAGTGCAACCAAATACATCGTTGAGATACTGCACCCGCAAATGCTCAGGCAATGCCGCCACCAGTGCCTGTTCAACATGAAACAAGCGATCAGCCTGCGGATGTTGGCCCTCGTACTGGCCAAGCCAACGGAACAGCTTTTGCGCATTGATCCGCGCATCGTTGTGCACGTCTTGACTGCTCGCAAAGCTAATCCCCTCCGCCGCCAGTACCTCACTCAGCCCGAGGCGCTCAACTGCCGCAACAAAATCTATCGCCAGCGCAAAGCGCGTCATCTTGGGTAACTCCAACACCCGATGAATCGTTTTCATCAATAAATTCAAACGGCTATCTTTTTTACGTGAATGGGTTTTCATGCTAATAAGCCTCTCTCTGTTAACGTGTTAGAACGGTTCACTATTAAGCGGCATGCTCAGGGCTCATTAACGGCAACTCAGTCGCCTTGAGTTCACCACCAGTTAACCGTTCGATTTGATAAGCGCGGAGTTCGGGAACGTCTACAGGCCACTTCGAAATGGCGGCTTGAGACACGCCAATAGCGGCCGCGAGCTTTGCTTGTGAACCAAAGTGATCTATGGCTGCGGCTTTTTTCATAATGACTCCAAAGTGAATGAAACACAGTAACAATATAACTATGGTTAATTCAAGTCAATAACTTTGGTTAGTTGCCATATATAACCTAGGTAATATACTTAACCAATGAAAACACTTGCCCAAAACATACGTGACAGAATGGAAGCCATAGGCATGACTCAAAAAGAGTTAGCCGAACGAGCGGACATTTCTCAAGTCATGGTACATAAACTGGTCTCCGGTAAAGTTAAAACGACTGGAAAGCTGCTGAACATAGCGGCCGCTTTGCGTTGCACCGCCGAAGAGCTTCAATATGGCGAAGAAGGTGCCAAAGCTAAGGCAGCCAACAGAATTGAATCCAATGCTGAATGGGCTGGCGGATTTGAGATATGGGATAGTGATACCCCATTAGGGGAAGATGAAGTTGAAATACCGTTTTACATGGAAGTAGAGCTAGCCGCAGGGGATGGCATTCTCGATTGCCGTGAATTTAAAGGGCCAAAACTGCGCTTCACTAAGAGCACCCTTAAACGTCAAGGTGTGAATAGCGACTATGCGGCCTGTGTCAAAGTGAACGGTAACAGCATGGAGCCCATATTACCCCACGGCTCAACAGTGGGTGTTGATACGTCAGCCACCGATGTGATCGACGGCAAAATGTACGCAGTGAACCACGATGGTATGCTACGTATCAAAGTGCTGTATAAATTACCCGGTGGTGGGCTACGCCTTCGCAGCTACAACACGGACGAATATCCAGACGAACGCCTCGATGCCGAGCAAGTCAAACAGATCAAAGTGATCGGCAAAGTGTTTTGGTATTCAGTACTGTTGTAAAAGCAATTTAATCCCCAAAATGGCCCTTCTTCGGATTAACCATTCTATTAGCAACTAAAGCATGTAACTTCGTTTTATGCGGTGGCACGTAGTGCCATCCGACATTAAAACTTTGTTATGTTTAATTTTTATAACTGCTCACTAATAAATCGTTCTACATCTCTAATCATATCTTCAACATCTCTGTCTTTGAATTCATCTGACTTCCCATGCGCAGCGGAATTTCTAACTCCTGCAAGAGTCGTTAATCTTTTTTGAGTAAGAACGTTATATATACCGATTTTAGCAAGATCTGCATTCATTTTATCCAATTTGGCATGCTGTATATCAGAACGATCACAAAGTTCGCGTAGAGAGTTTTCTAACACTACGCCTGCAACAATTGCAGCAGCTGATTTGTAACCAGCAGAAAATAAAGCTCTGGCTTGTTCTAATTCAGAATCAAATAATTCAGCTTGGATAAGAGTGCGAGTGGTTTTCAAATAACCACCCTCATAATCTTCTCTGGCTGCAATGAATATTGCTCTAAGTCTCTCAAATGTATTTAAATATGTGCCATAAATACCGGTTTCCTGATGCTTTTCAAATTCTTTAAAATGTTCAGAATCTATACCACAAGCTTTAGATAAAAGATTTTTAGCTTTGACCTTCCATTCAAGCAGAGTGTTTGATTCGATATCTGTTTCGTTTTTTCCTGAATATGAGTCATATTTGGTACTTTTTGAGGAAAAAACTATGTCCATTTGTTGATTCAATTCTTCAAATCTTTTTTTGTAGATGTCAGCCATATATATCCTTTAAACATAATGCTCACATAAAAGGCGGATCGTCAAAGACGTCCAGCGCAACGAAGTGGAGCGGTTTTTAATTTTCTTGTTATGCATTTACTGTGGCAAACATAGTTTTGTGTGCCGCCTCTCGCTTTAAGCGAAGCTGGTCTATTTTATCTTTCTCATTATTCATATATTCAACTATATCCCAGCTATAAATATGACTTTTTGGGATTTTGTATTTCTCTCTTAGTTTTGTAGTTAACTCAGAGGCCATTATCCCAAGATTGGAGTATTGATATTGTCTTTCTTCGAAACCTTCACTGTAATCTGGCGGAGATGCTGCATTTTCAAACGTGCTGCTAATATAGCTCTCGGCGTCTTTTATAAGATTTGGAAAATAAAGAATCTCATACATTAATTCAGGGGGAAATGACTTCCAATTCACATCATCTAGCTGAACATCAAGTTGTGGCGGAGTTACTTGAATCCTTGAGTACCCCTCGGCATCTGTTTGACCATGATATAAGCCATCATCACCAACGACCGATGCGCACCCTTCCATGAAAAAATCAAAGATGCAGATCATACGGATTGCCAAATACTCCGCTTCCTTTTTCTTCGCTCTGTTTTCCGTATACAGATCCCTGACAACAGCGAATATTGCACTTAACAAAGAACCAAGAACGATACCAACCAAACCGAAAATATATTTTTCATCCATATTAAACTCCGATGGCTCACTTATGCATAACGCCGCCATAAATCGCACGAGCTTGCGAGCGTAGGGCGCGAATTTAATGACCTTGTTATAGGGCTGGTTCGCCTTCTTGAGGAACTGGCACTGCAGACTCTAACTCTAAAATTTCTCTATACAATGCAATTAAGTGTTCGATAGTCAAATCTAATATAGGTTCATACATGAAAGAGTTAAGATGAATATTAGAGCTAACAGTAATGCTAACCTTCTCTAGGGTTCTGATAGCTTGACTATCAGGTAATTCTGTTGTGTATAACTTTATTAAAGCACCAAACTGATTCAGTGATTGACACCAATAAGTATCATCAGATTTTATTTTTCGCATTTCTTCGATAAGAAAAATTTCAGATCTCATTCTAATAGCTATCGATAAAACTACTTTATCTTCTAAATTAAGCCCCTCATGGTTACCCCTACCATTAATCTCATTTGCTTTATTGAATAGTAACTCTTTGAAAGAGTTTGCGTCGTTAGTCGGGTAATTTGTACCAAATAACCGATTATAGATCCCATAATACTCACCAATAGTAATTTGGGCTGTATCTCCTTTCCAGTGCAATAGACTAGTAAGCTTCAAGTAATCTTGATCAGCTTCGCCTTTAATATACTCGATTAAATTTCTTGTAAAAGGTACTGACGCACAAAGAATGAAATCACTATTAGTTATGTTTTTTTTCCACTTTCCAATAAAGTAGTTTTTGATACCTTCAGCTTGAGAAAGCTCTATACCATTTTCAGTTCTGTTAGCCATTAAACATCTTTCACGATGAACAAAGTTATTTGCCAAAGTTCTAAAGAAATCAAAATTATGAGTCAGAATTAATTGTGAGAAATGTTCAATTTTAGAGACATCCTCGAGGTATTGAACGATAGCATGCTTATTTTTGTAGTCGAAAGAATCTGCAACGTCGTCGATAATAAAAAGAGTCTCCACTGATTTTCTTTTTCTATCTTCGACTTCAAAGATAAAGTTTAGAAGATAGAGTGCACGTTTCTCCCCTTGGCTTAAAGACTTTATTTCGCTTCTGGTACAGTCTATTTGATCATTACCATCTTTGAACGTGAACTTTAATTTTGCTTTATCTCTTCCTAAAGCGGCTTCAACTTGGTTGAATAATGACAAAGTAAATGGCATATCGACAAAACGATTATTAAAAAGCTCTATAGCTTTAGACCAATTCGGAGCTTCTATAGCAGCGTCTAATTCGATTTGACGTACCTCAGCCTGACTGGCAGAGAAAGCCTCTAGAAATACGTCAGAATCTGGACTATTTTGAACATAAAAAGCCCACAAACTCCTCTTGAACTCTGCTTGTTTCTCTGGTTTTGTATTATGCAAAAGCAAATCAACTTCTGTTGCAGAAATATTTTCCAATAATGTAATTAATGCTTGCGTTTGTGCATTTTTAGCCAAGTTGTCTCTTAATGTTTTAAGCTCAGCATCACTGTCGATTGATTCATGTACAATCCTCATCTTTGCTTGAAGTTCTTCGTAATCAATTGAAGAGGCATCACCTTTTAGGTGAACTTTATGCCCACCGGCAAAGTACCCTTGTTTATTTAAGGTGTTAAATGAAGTATCAGCTTTTGCAGGGTTAAAAATTCCGCGACTATAAATTGTTCCTGCTTGATCAAAGAGTTCTTGATACCGTTGATTAAACTCATTGGACTTTGATAAAAACTCCGGACTCTCTAATATTGAAATAGCTTTAGGGTCAAATATCTCATTATAAATAAAGCGTTCTAGATCATCCCCAATGACAACTGCTTTTGCTAACTCTATTGCCCTTGAAAAATCATCTGTTTGAAAGTCATTTTTCAGTATATTTTCGATATCATCTTTTTTTATTTTTGATTTTTTCTGAAGTGATACTTCGAGCTTTGATTTCAACTTGTTAATATCTGAGACTAATGAGTCATATCTAGCTTTACTTTCTTGATTAATAAGAATATTTGTTACGGCGTCGTTGTCGGAGCTAATTTCTATTTCAGACTTAAGAACATATATTTGTTCCTTTTGTATATCAACATTATCAACTTTAACAATATAAGTAGGTTGGCGATTAAAACGTTCTTCTTTTGGCTGTTCGCCTTTGGATAAAACATCAAAAGTTCTAGAAAACGATGTTTTCATTAATCCATTTGGGGCATAGATTGAGTAAGCTTTAGCTTTTCCTCCGGCACTCGATAAATCAAAATTTTCATCTAATGAAGAAATACCGTAACAGTTTTCGAGATGTACTTTTAGGTTATCCATAACTCATCCTTTTAATTATTCACCGAGACCAGATTTATCACCCAGTCCTATAACGCCCGCAGCACGGACAAATTTGGAGCGCAGCGGAAAATTTGTCCCTGTGTCTGCGCTTGTTAGCCTTACGGCCGAATATATGTTTTAACCACAAGCTCATCGGTGTCTTTATTTAAGTCAGATTCTAATCCACGTGGATTTGCTACCCGCCCATCTGGATCATAAACAAAACAAACTAAAGCATCACAATCTGGATGAGAACTGTATCTGTGAATATCCTCAATTAGCTGGCTACCCACTTCTTTTGCGCCAAGCCCTTTACGAGTTTTTTTGATTTCTACAACAATCCGCTCAGGTTTAAGAAGAAAGTCTACTCGCGTGGACTTACCAGCATTACTTGGAGCCCATTCTTCGGCACGGATATCTTCAAACTCAAGATGAAGCAAAGCATGAAATAGGTCTTGAACATCATATTCATCTTGAATGTCCATTGTTTCTCTTTCGTTATAACGCTCACGAAGCTGCCTAGCTACTAAGTGAAACCGATCACACAGATTTTCGATAATTTGAATAGGACTCTTTGTGTCTGTAGCTATGCTAATTTCACCAGATTCTATTTCTTCCTTAACGGCTTCTAGAACCCCTATCCCCGTCCTAATGGATCCGGTGTAAGCCTTTTTAACCTTATCTTGGAATTCCAAATAGTACGGGCTTGTAGAAGAAAATTGTTTCTCTAGAAAAGAGAGCGATTGTGTTTTCCATGTAGCAAAAAGTCCAGAGTCACAAGTTGGAAAACCAATCACGTTTGGTGGAGGAGAACGATACGATGCCAGTACTCCATTTCCTTTATCTATCAAACTATATACTTTTTCTAGAATTCCCATGAACTCTCCATAGTGAGGCTAACGCTTTGCCAAGGAGCAAATGCGAACGTTGTTGGGCGAAGCCCTGTGAGTATTTGTCCAAGCCGTGCTTTTTTCGGCTTAGGCAAATTGTCATATCCCACTTTTACCCCAATCATCTAGCACTTCTTGAAAACCTTCAGCGACGTCATTGGCATTAATATCGAAACAAGAATATCCATATCCCAAAGCTACAATCTTATCTCTTACTTCTTTAACAGTATTCGCATTTTTAACGATTAGCATGCCTTTACGTGCACCATAACCTTCAATTAGCGCATCAATGATGTATTGATGCCATTAACGCTTAAATGAAAAGGAGTAATGATATTAAGTTGGTAACGTTCAGTTAGAAGTTTAATCGACAAGCCAAATCTCCTTGTGGCATATAACATTTTATTCGTGCGCATACGCGTTTAACTAATTAGACTAGTAAAAACGCGGACTGTTAATTATTTGTAACAAAAAGAACTTACCAGCTTTTTATCAAATACACCATCCACATAACACGCATGTGTGTTTTCCAAACCGATTATCTAACCGACATAAAATCTAAACTATTAAATTCTAATAGCTTTATCTTTACAGCATTGAGATATCGTGCACACATATTGACTAAAAATCCCTCAAAACCGCGCTTTTTTGAATACAACTGTGTAACTATCCAGTTTCGGTCACTTGTAATGATAATTTGAAGAACAACTCGTTCGTATGATTACGATTAACTGGCCACGTACTAGCAAGTTTTCGGGCATAACAGCTCAATCAACCTCCCCCTACAAACATTACCTAACCTAGCACCAGTATAACCCTCCTTATATCAATCTCTTATTCGGTGTTAAAAGTCGCCCATGAAACCATATAACTAAAATTAACCAAATTAATTAACCATAGTTATTGACCAGATAATTAACCAAGGTTATATTTCACTTGTGCCCACTACCGAGGACAAGGAAATGATTCTAGCGAAAGTTCACACCACACCTAAGCAACGCGATGAGTTTCGTCTACTGGTTGCAATACGTTTTGCTTGCTTGATGGCGCTGGCCAAGGGCCACACCGACCCGATGGATTGCCCACGAGTGCAAGCCCGTTGCGCCGAGCTGGTAAAGCATTTTGCCTATCACCACCCAAGCCCAGCCTTTTACCGCCAGTTTATTCGGCACACGGGCGAACTCGGGCTCAACTTCAGCCTGCGCTTCACCGAGCCCCAACAAGGTTTGTACGGCAAGGTGATGGTGTGGCGTAACGACTCGATGGCCGTCACTAATGTGCATCCGCTGCACACGATGACAACTGCCACGCCGGTCGGCCGCTAAGCACTAGAGCCGCCGCGAACATTCACGATTTAGGCTATCTAGGCAAAACAGCCAAGGCAAAGCAACCAAGGGGTGATGGTCCATATCCCTGTAACGATAACAGCGACAGTTTCACCTTGTTGGAGGCAATTATGTTTTTTGTTTACGGCGTGTCCATGACCTTAGCGAAAAATCAAGCGGCCAAAAAGTGCAGCACCTCAGTAGGCGTGCACCCTAACCGCCGTCAACTGAGCCCCGACGAGTACCAAGCTAAGTTGGAAGATATGGCGCAGCACTTGTTTGAAACCATGAAGCCACAACGCCTGTCGCATTCGTTATCGACGCCCGCGCTGTGCCAGCAATATATCGTGTTAGCCATGACCCAAGAAGCCCACCGCGATGTGCATATTCGCTATCACAAGCTCTCGGACAAGGTGAACCCAAAAACCAAGAAACCCATCATCAATCTGGTGGTGTTTAACGGCGAAGCCGCAGCTTAGCCCTGCGGTGTGTGATGACGAGAGAAGGAAAGCTGCATGTTAACTGATGACAAACCGCTACACAGCGATATCAAAATCGGCGTTGGCCATATCGTCGCGTTTAAGGAAGGTTGGATGTTGCCCGGTGGCAAGTTTACCACCGACCGCACTGTCGCCATTCGTGCCGCCAAAGGTTTGCACCGTTTCTTGGTTAGAAGTTAAGGAAATCAGCATGAGCCAATTTGACTACATCAAACAGCATTACGCTGTTCCAGCCGAAATAGGCCGCTTAGTTAAAGTGAATGGCCGCGCTGGCGTGATCATCAAAGATTGCGGCCATCACCTTGGCGTTAACTTTGACGACGATAAGCCAGGCGTTATTCGTCATTGCCACCCAACTTGGGAGGTTGAATACGGTGGCATTGGCAAGATCCGCAAACAGACAATGGCACAACAGCGTTATCAGCGCTATTTAGAGTACGGCGATCGCTTTGAAAACTTCATTGATTATTGTCACTGGGATGCAAGTAAAAATCGCTCATGGAACGGAGGTGCAGCATGAATCAACAACTCACCCCAAAGCAAATTGCGGCAAGGGCGTACTACCAAGCGCATAAGGAAAGTATCAAAGCGCAAAAACGCGCTAAATACGCACCTAAAGCGCGAAAGCTAAAAGTGATGAAAGTCGCCAACTCATCTACCACATCGCCATCAATAGTTGCACCTAAAACACAAGCAGTACGATTTCAGCTGGAAAAGGAACCTGTAATTCAGTCCGTGAGGATATCGGCTGAAGATAAAGTTCGCTTGGATAAACGCCGCCGCATCGAGAATATCAAACTAGCTAAAGAGTTGGGCTTAAGCATTGAGGATTTTGAATGATGAACCACTTACTCCCGGGCTTTGAATCACAAGAGCGCGTTGCGTTATTGCTTTCGCTTACCCGCATTAGTTCGCCCGAGGTGATCGCCGCGTTAACGCTGCATTACACCAGCGCCCTACCCGCAGAACGCGCGGCGGCTCGCCACGGGATTGAACTGTCGAACTTTATGCGCGGGCAAAAGAAGTTAGAGCAAATCGCCGCCACGGTCGAGGCCATTAAAGCCATCGACTGGGCCAAGCTGCAATTAACTCATTTGCAATCAGACCCTTTGCAACCGAAGCAGGTGGCCTAAATGACTCAATCAGCGGCGTTTCGCCATCTGTTAAATCATTACCGCAGCCATAAGTTAAGCCTGTTACTCAAGGCCACAACGGGCGATAGCATCAAAATCGCGCTGGCGCTGGGCGCGTTAGATTGTCTGTATTGGCAAGCCTTGGGCAACGGCTTAACCAACCTCGCTAAGGGCATTAACCGCACCATAGTGTATTCGTACCGATATCACCCAATGCGCCTGCCCTGCCACCCGCCAGTCAGCCAAACAAGCGACAACCAAAACAAGGAGGCGGCATGAATGCGTTCAGCACTAAAACGGGCGTGGTCACGTTATCCAAGCCCTACTCCACCTTGATGTGCGATCAGCAACAAATCGAAGTGAAGTACACCCCCAACAACTACCACGGCTGGGGCATTTGTAAGTCTTTTAACGCCATCGAGTGCAGCGACTTCGGCCAAGCCGATGCCGAAGTATTTGCACTCAACGCAGAATCAAAACTCAGGATAAAAGGAGAAGCAGCATGAGCACACCCAAGATAAAAGCGTTTCAAGTACAAGAACATAGCGAGGGCGCCGCGTGCATTGTGTTTCATCAACATGCTGCCACCGCTCGCCGCATAGGTGCGGGCGAACTAAATCTGACCTTTGAAGATGATATGTCAGTGACTCGCTGCCCTGAATATGACCAATACGCTGAGCAAAGCAACGTGCCTTATCAAGTGTTACTGGCCGATGGTTGGTGTTTTACCTGTTACCACTGCGGCAACCCTATTAAAGCCGAAGACGATGAAGGCAATGCGACGGACATTGAAGCGGTGATCTGCATTGGCGAGGCGTTTTATTGCAACGCGGCGTGCCATTCACAAAAGCAAGCTGACATCACGGAACACAATGCTAAGGCCGAAGCCTTTAAGCAACAACTGTTATCACTGCGCCCTGATCTGATCTTCACGGCGTTTAACGGTGCATATCCACAACTGTATTGCACTGCGACATTTACTTTTGAGGGTGCTCAATATGGCGGCTCAGTGGCCTATGACAAGGCTGGCGAGCTTGATTGGCGAGTATCAAACACTGATTTGCCCGCATGGCAAACATATCAAGCCCAGCGCCAAGGAGAAGCAGTATGAACCCAATACAAGCAGCAACTGTAGAACGTGAAGAAGGTTATTGGACCCATCCAGATTTGCCCGAGTGGGATGAAGGTGTGACCCGTGTGGAGTGTGAAGCATGGGCGGCACGCCAAGGCGGCGAGTTTGTGGCGATTTGGTTTGAACTCGATGCCACTGAACATCAGATCGAGCGCTACTTTGACGAGGGTGATAACGATATCAGCGATTGGCACCCCGTTTGCGACAAGGCTGGCTCATTCTTGCTGAGTATTCACGACACAGAAGATGGCCCCGTCGCGCTGTTTTTCGCGCCAAAGGACAAGGAAGCGGCATGAAGCAATCTGCAGTGATCAAAGACGCTTTGCGCCAGTGGTACACCCTGCCCCGCAAACAAGCCGGCAGCTGCCAACAATTTTTAAAACGACTCGCCGAGGAATTGGCAAAGGAAGGTAAATGATGATTTCGACCCAATCGACCGTGGTTCAACAAATGCAAGAGCCGCTCTTTCTTACCACTAAGGAAGTCATGACGCGCTACCGGATTAGCTCATCAGCTACGCTTTGGAAGTGGCGGAGAAACGACGGTTTCCCTGCTCCTATCCATAATGGCCGCCATTACTTAAAAGCGTCGCTCGATAAGTGGGATGAAAAACAGCAAGTCGCGGCATGAATTGAGTTATTAAGCCTTAAGATAAAGCCCCATTTTTGGGGCTTTATTTTTGGATATTTATTAATGGACTGTTAGGCCATTAACTGATCGCCTTCGACATTACAGCCTTTACTACCGCAGTTAGTGCCTACTGCTACAGCATCAGCGATGATAGCGGCGAGTCCTGTGCCGACCAGTACTATTTGGGCAATTAACAAGACACCATCGGTTGATATCCATGCGACCACTGTCGCGATGAATGATACCGCAGCGACTATGGCTCCAAACCAGCTTAGGCCATTGACGATTCTAACAAAGCTATACATCGTCATTGATGACATAGCGTTTTAATGAGCTGAAAAACTGCTTCTAGCAGCCCGCGAATAGAAGGCTGTAGCGATCAGTTCATCGTTTTTAAGGTTAGTTCAAATGTGACTTTTAACAATGGCTGATTTGGCTGGGCGAGCAAGATCAATCGCGTGAGTGGCAAAGCGAACGGGTTAGATCACTCTGCCGATATTTTGATGTTTTACCGCCCCACTTTATCGGGCGGCAGCCGAGACGTTATGTATTCTAAACCTGCTTGATAGCCTGCGGTTTCTGTTGTGTCACCATTTTTGGCGACTAAATAAGTGGCTTTAAACATCATCAACCTACAGACGGTTAGATAATAAAAATCATCGTCTTGCTTGAATGCACAAACCTTTTTCCACGGTGTGGTGATGGATGTACCGCTAGGGAACGTAAACGTTAGCGTCGAGGTTGTTGCGGTTACTGTGTGTCGCCCTTCTAGGCTCGCAAGGCTCTGTAAGGTTGTGTTTTCAATCGTTGGATTCAGAGTGGTTATCTTACCTGCAAATTTGCTAGCTTGATTTTCGGCGATGTTTTTTAATACCAATTTCCACGCGATTAGGTAAGCAATTGCACATATTGCGATTGCGATATATGTCTCTGGGGTGTGACTTTCTACGAAAAAATAAAACAGTATTAACGGCGATAATAACGGGACCCATAGGAGTAATGCACGCACGATAAGGGCATGCATCCGCTTAGCTAGTCGCGCATGGTTTGTAATGCGTGCTGAATCTATTCTTTCCGCGATTGTGATTAATTGTTCCCGCGTGATTAAAAATTGTAGTTCCATGACGTCCTTGTTTTACACCAATCTGAGCTCTAATGCACCTCCTTATAAAGGAGCGTTACTGCGGCTTGGCACCACTACTGACTTACTGAATAAGTAAGTCATTTCCAATGGTCAGCGGCAAGCATGCCTATGCCCTTCTTTCTAACACGACTATTTTGCTATCACCTAGAGCTGCCAATTTCAGCTTATTTGTCCATTGTTCATAGGCGGCTGCTTGATCATCTAGCCAATCATGTTTGTTGTACACCGCCATCACCCCGCCGAGTAGATGACCTAGCATCTTCTCTGTGACATGGGGCAACACCCCAGCTTCTGACATTCTGGTCGATAATGTGCGTCTAAAATCGTGAATACGCCAGTCAGGGATTTCGAGTCTTGGTTTGATCTCGCGGACCAGCTTATTTACTGAAGCGATGTTGCCCGGGCGCTTAAGATCATTTGCTGCGGGAAAACTCCATGGCGAGTGATAGAGGTTCCACTGTTCTTGCAATATGTCGAGTAAGGCGGGACTGATTGGCCTTCGGATTGGCAAATTAGTTTTGCTATTGTTTATTGGGACGGTCCAGATCATCGATTCAAGATCAAAATCAGCCCGTTTGGATTTTAATATTTCTGATATCCGCGCCCCCGTTAGTAAACATGCCTTGATGGCATTGGTTACGGCTTTGGTCGCGCGGCATTTATCAAGCTCACGGATGATTTTGCCACACTCTAGAATGGTGAGTACTCGCGAACCGACTTTGGGCGCGGAGCCCACATCACTGACTCGTAGTTGAAGGACATCAACAAGCGATATCATTTGCCGGCGAACGGACCAGCTAAGTACCGTCTTTAATTGTTTGAGTATCGCGCCTGCGGTGACTCGACTCTGAATTGCCTTTTTATCGAAAAAATCTATCCACTCGCCGAGTGTGATACTTTCAACTTTGCGATCAGCAAAGGCATCATAGAGATGTGCTCTAAAACAGGATTGGTACGTAGCAACAGTGCCCGGCTTAAGTGCTGCACTTCGTGCCGATAAAAACTGTTCACAGCAATCCCTCAGGGTTGTCTGGCCCGCAAATGTGTTGCGCTGTTTCCAAAACACACGTGGATCTATATTATTTGCCACTGAGTTACGTAGCTCAGGGATCAGTTTCCGTGCGTCAGCTAGTTTCAAATCAGGATAGCGACCAAGGGTTAGCCGCCCAGGTTGATTATCAATCCTAAATCGATACTGCCATGTTATAGTCCCTGCGGGGGTAATGCGAACGCTTAAGCCGTCGCGGTCTGCAAGCTCTGGTTTCCCTAAATATGGTTTGCCGTTTATTGCACGTAACTGCGTGTCAGATAAAGACATTTTGATTACCCTGTGTACATGTGATTTTGCCATTATGACACAGAAAGAAATATGTACACAGATATGTACTCACATCGAAGAGTAGCAAACTAAATTGATGTGAATGACAACGAATCCAATCAAAGCAGTTTAACTACTAATAACATGAAGTTAGATGCTTTAGAGAACGAAAATAAATGAAGATGAAAGACGATAAAGCAGGGTCGATTTTTTGGCACGACTACGAAACCTTTGGGGCTAACCCAGCGAAAGACAGACCCTCGCAATTTGCCGGTATTCGCACGGATTTAGATCTCAATATCATCGGCGAGCCTGAGACATTTTATTGCAAGCAAGCCCCTGATTATTTGCCGTCACCAGAAGCGATATTGATCACAGGGATCACTCCGCAGTTAGCCAATTTAAAAGGCATCCCTGAAACTGAGTTTATGGGACGAATTCAAGCGCTATTTAGCCAACCAAACACTTGTGTTGCAGGTTATAACTCACTGCGTTTTGACGATGAAGTGACCCGTTATGGCTTTTATCGGAACTTTATCGATCCCTATGCCCGTGAATGGCAAAATGGCAACTCTCGTTGGGATATCATTGATTTAGTGCGCGCTTGTTACGCATTTAGGCCCGAAGGCATTAACTGGCCGACAAAGGAAGATGGCTCTCCGAGTTTTAAGCTAGAACATCTTACCCAAGCGAATGGTTTAAGCCATGAGAAAGCCCATGATGCTATGTCTGATGTGTATGCAACCATCGCCATGGCAAAACTCATTCGCGAGAAACAGCCTAAGTTATATCAGTACTATTTTGACCTGCGCCGTAAGCAAGCGGTTAGCGATCAAATCGATGTGCTCAATATGCAGCCTTTGGTTCACGTGAGCTCTAAAATTAGTGCGCGCAATGGTTGTGCAACGTTGATTTCCCCCGTAGCGCACCATCCTACTAACAAAAATGCGGTTATTTGCGTTAATTTAGCCATGGATTTAACGCCGCTATTCGAGCTAGATGTCGAGCAAATTAAAACGCGCATGTATACGTCAAGGGCTGATCTTGCCGAAGATGAATTACCTATCGCAGTAAAACAAATTCATCTTAATAAGTGCCCTTTTATCACCTCGGCAAAAATCCTCAGTGATGAGCATGCCGCTCGTTTAGGCATAGATAAAGAATTTGCCAGAGAGCAGTATAAACGCCTAAAACGTCACCCAGAATTACGCGAAAAACTGGCGCTATTATTTGAGCACGATGACAGCAGAGTAACCACAGATCCCGATTTGATGCTGTATTCTGGTGGGTTCTTTAGCCAAGCTGATAAAGCAAAAATGGAAATCATCCGTCATACCCTACCGCAAAATCTAGCGGCGTTAGATTTGCAGTTTGATGATCCACGTATTCCTGAGATGCTGTTTCGTTACCGCGCCCGTAATTACCCTGAACTACTCGATGATACAGAATCGCAGCGCTGGCGTGAATTCTGTCAAAATCGCTTAGCCGATCAAGACTACGTACTTAAATTAGAAAATTTGCTACAAGAAACACAAGCGGATGAGACTAAGCAAAAGCTACTTGCTGCCCTTTGTCATTATTTGCGTGAACTTTAAGTTGTGTAAATTCAAGCTTAAGTCTTTTATTTAATAGTCTTAAGCTTGTTTATATTCGTGAATAGACTCACTCTATTAGGCGCATAACTTAAATTGTTTACTATCGAACACACACATTTGCAGCGTATAAACGCGAGCTAACTCGCATTTATGCTGTAACAAAATTACTAGAATGTTCTTCCATGAACTTAACAAATAAGGAATCGGGAAATGCAAGATAGATTCATTCGTAGCATAACCCAACTGCCAACGCCGTTAGCCGATGCTCTCATTCCGATGTTGCACCAGAATTTTGCTGGACACTTAGATGCGCTGCAACTTGCCACACTCACAAGTGCAAGCAAGATGACCGAAGCAGAAGTGTTACTGGCACTGCTGCCGATAGCCGCTGCACTGGCGAAACCGCCTATCAGTGAGTTTTATGTTGGTGCGATTGCCAAAGGCAAAAGTGGCGATATCTACATGGGTGCCAACTTAGAATTACCCGGTGAAGCGCTGTTTCATTCTGTCCATGCAGAACAAAGCGCTATCAGCCATGCATGGCTCAGCGGTGAAAGCCAAATTGTTGATATCATAGTCAATGCCAGCCCTTGCGGCCATTGCCGTCAATTTATGAATGAGCTGGTTGAGGGAAGTAAGATCAGCATTCATCTACCGGCACAGGAAAGCCATCCACTGGCTTATTATTTACCCTATGCCTTTGGTCCTAAAGACTTAAATGTCACTTCGCCTTTAATGGCAAAGCAACAAACTGAATTTGCTTTAGATAGTGCCGATCCTATGATCATCGAAGGTTTAGATCATGCTGGTTTAAGTTACGCGCCTTACACTCAGAGTTTTGCTGCCGTAGTTTTAGAAACACGCGATGGCGCAACCTATTGTGGTCGCTATGCAGAGAATGCGGCATTCAATCCTTCTATGCTGCCGATGCAGATGGCTTTGTCGAATCTCGTTCGCCATAATCGCGAGTTTAGCGATATCAGCCGTGCGGTGTTGATTGAATCATCTCAAGGAAAAATCAGTTTAGTCGGCGCGACTATGGATGCACTCCATACCGTAGCCGCCATCGAACTTGAGCACATAGTCATCGATCCCGTGTAACTTCTGCTTCAAATGCCAAGAATGCTTCAAAATGCCAACGGCGAAATACGTTAATGCGTATTTTGCCGTTGGATTATTCGATTAATACTTCAACATCAAGTGATCACCCTCTAATGCTGACGGCTAAAACGTCGAAGTAGCAGTCCTAAGCTTTAATGTCCAATCCTCAAACGTGACGCCTAGTGTTCAAACCTAACTGCCAGTACTCAAACGTACCCTTCTAGAACTTAAACGTAACTCTGAGTATTCAAATGTGAAAGCTAACTCGGCATAAATGGTTAACCTCAGCACGATTCTGCAAGGCTACTCACTATCCAGAGTTCTATTTACGCCACTTCTTCTCGCCTGAAGCTCAGCTTTACGCTGTGCCATTCTGACAAAACAAGCTTGTCGCTCCATATCTGACATAGCGCGCCAGGCTAAAATCTCATCGAGATGCCTAAAGCAACCTAAGCAAATATCTTGCTGATCTAAACAACAATTGCGGATACAAGGATTGGCATTAGGATCATTCTGACCAGACGGCATATTCATTGCCACAGGGTTCAGTGAAGTGGAATCGGCGACCACCGGGAAAACTAAAGATGTCTGCCGTAATTGCGCCGCCAGCTGCCACAACAGCAGCAAGAGTCAATTCTAAGTTTTGGCTGTAGATCACAATCAGCGGGCAACCTTTTGCGAGGGTAAAATCCACCTCGGCTTGATAGAAGCCACCTGTGATCCCGACATCCATAAAACAACTGTATTCTGGGCCATAATCGACATAAGTCCAGCCAAACACTTGGCTAAAAAAGGCCTTAGAACTCGCAATATCGCGACTCGGGATTTCCAAATAATTGATGCTGTGTTGAAGGTTCATAGACTTCCTTGCTATTTAATGAGGGACAAAATGATGGGCACAAAATGTATGAATAAAAAATGGGAGCCAAAGCTCCCATTCCATCCGCGGCTTTAACTCAGGTTAACCTTGGATTAAGGCTGCAACAAGTCCAATCAGACCACCAAACACCCCGCCCCAGATCACTAACCAACCTAAATGCGTTTGGATCATGTCCTGAACGATTTGTTTCACCATTTGCGGTGTCAGCTCGTTTAACCTTTGTTCCACTATATTGGCAATTTTAGTTTGCAGATCGGCCATCACATTTGGCTGTTCGATTTCTTGTTTCAACAGCTCGTGGAATGCATCACTTTGCGCCATTTCAACTAAAGAAGCTTTCATCTTCACAATAAACGGCTCTTTTAGCGGTAATAACGCATCCGTACCGCCGAACATAGACAACATGCCGCCAAAGGAAGATTGCGCGACTGTGCTAATTAAGGCATCGAAAGAAGGCGCTAAATCGACCTTCTCAATCACGGGGGCCAAGTCTATTTTACTCAGCCCTTCTTTTTCCGATAGGAATCGGTCGATATTTTCTGTGGTAAAAAACTGCTTCATCATCAGATGAGCAATGCCCGCCTTAAACTCTTCGAAACGAGAAGGCACGACTCCCGAGCCATAGAGTCCGGGGACTTTCTCAAACAACATATAAACCGCAACCCAGTTGGTAATCGCACCCGATAAGGCAAACAATCCGACATTCAGGACAATTGCCGAATGCATCAGGTAACCCACAACCACCAAAGCAGCCGCCAATAAATTTGTTACTAAACTCTTATTCAATCTCGTATCCCCTAAGGTGGCATCGATAAGATGCAAAACTGGCCTATATTAACAAGTTAACGGGAGTCAGGTCTAACACTCAAACCACAGTAAACGAACCCATTTCCAAATCTGTTTTCAGTGCTAAGTCTTGGCGCGACAAGCTGCATCCAGCTCATAGCTAAAGCCGCAACGTCACAGAGCCGCTAACGGCCGATAGTCCTATGCAAAATAAGTGAATCCCCTTGTAGAACATTAAGTTAATTTAATGCTCACCAAGCTCAAAAATGCAGAAATTTTAATTTACTGCCTGTGAATTATCAACTGGCCTCAACTACACTCAATTTGGGTTAGAAACCCGAAATAGGGTTTCTAACATACAAACTCAGAATTCAGGGCTTAAACACAAGTCTTGAATAAAGGCCTTCAACACAAGCCTTAAATACGGGCCTTAAACACAGCCACTGAACATCGGCTCAAATACAAAAGTTAACCACAATAAATTAGGGATGCGCTTATGGAATCGGCTTTTAACACTGCAGGGGCGTTAAGTTGGCATGAACTCACAACCAATAATACCGAAGAGGCCATGTGCTTCTATGCTGAGATTTTTGGCTGGCACTTTAAAACCGTCAAAATGCCCCACGGTCACTATCACATTATTGAAAACGAGGGGATCAGCATTGGCGGAATTACCGACAGTTTAATCCCCACCCTTCCCTCACATTGGACTGGCTATATTACCGTTAACGATGTGGATCAAGTGGCTATCAGTGCCAAAAAACTCGGCGGTGACATTCTGTTTGGTCCTGAAGATATTCCTGAGGTGGGGCGTTTTTGTTGGATAAAAGACCCACAGGGCGCCATTATTGCAGCCATTAGTTATTTAAAACGCTGATGTAAAATCTGACTTGAATATAATGAGTGACAACTCAAGGAATGCGCCACAAACTGATACAGTTGTTGTTATCAATGTAGAGATAGGTTGTCAGTCAGAAACGACTGAGTTCAAAATAGGTTGTTGTCGGGTAATGCTAAGATTTCATTGATAAAATATAAATAATCTCTGGAAACATTAGCGTTAATCGCTAGAATGTTCGCACTTATGGCAGTTTTCCCCTGTCTTATGCATTGGAGCCTTGATATTAATGCTGACCCAGCTATCGCAATTCAAACACACTTTTTTTGCTCTCCCAAGGTACCTGCGTGTGCTTGTTTACCTCACCGCCGTCTACCTTAGCTATGTCTGCACATTAGGCTTAATCCTGCCCTATGCGATAACCACGCTGGCACCCGAAAAACTCTCTGCTTTACTCGGCCGTCCCGTCACCCTCGGGGATATCCGCATCAATCCCTTTAATTTCAAAGTCGAAATCGACCAACTGGCCATTAAAGAAAAAGACGAAAAACCGTTTGCAGGCTTAGCGCAAGTCCAATTCGAAGTGAACTTTTGGCAATCTGTTTTTAATCGCGCCGCCGTTATCGAAAACATACACATACAAGCGCCCTACGCACACATCATCCGCGTGGAGAAAAAAGGCAAAGCTGGATTCAACTTCGACGATATTCTGCAGACCTTGAACGAGCATTCCTCCGCGAGCACAGAAACAACACCCGCAGAAGCCAGCGCCCCCGTTCGTGTCCTGCTCAACCAATTTGTGTTAGATGCAGGGCAATTTAACTTCGATGACAAAATTACCCATGCTCAAATTAATTATCCCAATATCAATTTAAAACTCAGTCAGCTCGATACTGAATATTTGATGTCGGCATTGTCGGCCTCAGTAGCACCAGCCACAAAAGCAAATAAGACTGAAGCCAACCCGACACCAAACGCCCAATCATCCTCTGATACTGGCTCTGGCTCTGGCTCCCAAGTTATGCCAATTCAGCACAATCACTATGCGATACAACTCAGTGATGATCATGCTGGTGAAATCAGTTTGCAGGGGCAATTCCAACTGTTCCCACTAAAAGTTGCGGGTGACGTCCACATCGCCAAACTGAAACTGAGACCACTCTGGCGATTTATCGACGATCAATTTAAGCCAGCACTTACCGATGGCGAGATCACGGCTAAGACTCAGTATCAAGTGGATCTTGCCGAGAATGGCGAGTTACAAGTCACCAGCAACAATGGCCAGTTTATTGTTGAAAAACTGAACTTTAACGACCAAGAGCGCTCAGTGGTCAAGCTGCCAATCTTTGCCCTCGACGGTATTACAATGGATCTGAAGCAGCAGCAAGTACGCATCAATAAGCTTCACAGTGATGGCCTTACTGTAAACGCCATTTTGAATCAAGATGGACTCGATCTCGCCAGCTTGTTCATGCCGAAATCCGCCAGTGCGTCTACAAGTGCAGCGCCGCCAGTTGCTAATTCCATAGATGCTAAGCCGGCAGATGCTAAGTCACTAGAAGCCAAAAATGTTGAGAGCGTACAAGTCGCGCAAGTGGAAGAAAAGCCTCAACAGCCAATCAAGCAAACACCAGTAACGGCGTCAACAGACACTTGGTTCGTGCAACTCGATGCGCTCAATATTGAAAACTACGATCTTAATCTGTCGGAGCAAAAGTTAACTGAGACACCGCAGCAATGGCGTGTGTATCCACTTAATTTTTCAACAAAAACTATCACCAGCGCCTTGGCCGAGCCGATTGAATATGCGCTACAACTCAGCATTAATGACAAAGGTACTTTAAGCTCCCAAGGCCAGGTCGATGTGCCAGGCGAAGCCATAGATGCCGATATTCAACTCGATAAGCTCGCGTTAATCCAGTTCCAACCGTATCTTGCCCCCTACGTGAATATCCAGCTTAAGAGTGGTTTATTAAGCTCTGCAGGCAAGCTCACGGCTGATGCCAAGGGTAAAGCCATTTACGGCGGCAGTGTTGAGCTCGATGATTTAGCCATTCATGACAAATTGCGTAATGCTCCGCTGGTCAAATGGCAAAAGATGAATATCAATCAGCTCGATTTTGACCAACAAAAAAATCAAATCAAAATCGATCACTTAGCCTTTAATCAACCCTACGCCAAAGTGGTGATCGCTAAAGATAGAAGCACTAATATCAGCGACCTTATCGTCGAAGCGCCTATTGCAGCTTCAGTAACGAATAGTGCGACAACGAACAGCGCGCCCCCTGCTAAGCAAACCGCAACCGAGCCGCAAATGGCGAGCAAGTCAGCAACGCCTGAGCTGAGCCTCGATATTCAAAAAATTAGCTTTAGCCAAGGCTCGGCTTACTTTGCCGATAACTCACTGACCCCGAATTTTGCTTCGGGAATTGAGCTGCTTGAAGGCAATATCACTCACCTGTCATCCACGCCAGGCACTAAAGCCTCGGTCGATATCAAAGGTAAGATTGACAAGTACGCGCCTGTAACCCTAAAAGGCGATATTAACCCTTTGTTAGACATGCCATATTTAGATCTCGATTTGATCTTCAAAAGTGTTGAGCTAACCTCAGTCAATCCTTACTCAGGCACCTATGCGGGTTACTACATAGATAAGGGACAGTTATCACTGTCGCTGAACTACAAACTCGATCAGAACAAGCTCAAGGGCAATAACCATCTAGTCATAGATCAACTGAAACTCGGTAAACCCAGTAATAGTGACCTTGCCACTAGCTTACCTATCACGCTCGCCATTGCGCTGCTACAGGACCGTAACGGCGTGATTGATTTAGGCATGGAAGTCTCAGGCGATTTAGACTCACCCAGCTTTAGTGTCGGCAGCATCATAATTACGGCGATTACCAATGTGATCACTAAAGCCGTCACTGCGCCCTTCACTTTCTTAGCGGGGCTGATAGGTTCAGACGAAACCTTAGACAAAATCAGCTTTGCCGCCGGTCAATTCAGCCTAAGTGAAGATGAGCAGAAAAGTTTAGATAAACTCGCCAGCGCCTTACTCGACAGACCTATGCTCAAGCTCAGCGTTGAAGGTGAAGTCGATGCCATCAATGACAGCCAAGCCATTGCTGAGCGTATCATGAAGCGCAAATTGGCTAAGTTAGCCAATATCGAGTTCAGTGCGTTACCTGATGATTTAAGTCCAAGCCAATTCCCGACCCAAGGGCCGCTCGCCAATGCGCTAGTGAAGCTCTATGAGCAGGAAGTTAAATCCGATCCGGCACTAATAAAAGACACAGTTATCGCAGAGGCCAAAGACGCACAGCTTTCCGATGACGAAATCACCACCCGCTGGCATATCGCTTTATATAATCTGTCAGTAAAAGCGCAGAATGTTAACGATGGCATGTTGGGTAATTTGGCCCAAGAAAGAGCCAAAGCAGTTAAAGCTTACCTTGTGGACGTGAAAGAGATTGCCCCAGAGCGGATCTTCTTGCTCGAAAGCCGAGTGAGTTTAACCCAAAATGTGGCCCAAGTGAGCCTTACCATAGATGCGCAATAGACGCGCAATAACTCAAGCAATGGGTTAATGTTGCTGTGTTTACGATAAAAGAAGCCCGCTAAAGTTCAGCTTTAGCGGGCTTCTTTCTTATGGTGAAGAGCATGCCTAAATGTATAGCTAAGCGCATATCTAATTGTTACCGCTAAGCGAAAACGCTGTCCTTGTCGCCAAAGAATCTTCTACCTGTTAATCCACACTAAAATGTTGGCCGCGCTTTGTACCATAGGTTACACTCTGCGGCCTTTATGTAACTGGGATCGCAAGCTCGAATCGCTAAATCTCAGTTTCGTCGCACATTTGCGACGGCGCCATTGACACACGAATCACTTTTCAACACACATTATTATTGAGGTCACTGACATGTTTATCATTCGCTGGATTTTAGGCAGGATCATTCTGTTTTTAAACTTCGTATTTAGCCCTAAAAAGCGCCAACGTCCACTGGCAGAGCAACAACAGATTGATACTCAAACTCAAGCATTGGCCCTGTATCAGTATCCAGCTTGCCCATTTTGCGTAAAAGTCCGCCGTGCAATGCGCCGTCAGGGACTCAACATAGTGACCCACGACGCTAAAAAAGCGCCACACAAAGATGAGCTCATCGCCCAAGGTGGCAAACAGCAAGTACCTTGTCTGCGTATTGAAGAAAACGGCCAAGTACAGTGGTTGTATGAGTCTAAAGAAATCATTAACTACTTAGACCAACGCTTCGCCTAAATCGCGGTGCAACAGTCTGTGTAAACATCCAAATAAGTGCGCCCAGTGCCTTTTTAATGAACTGTTTAATCGACTTTTCAATGGACTTCCCAATGAACTTTACAATGGGTTTTCCGTTGAAATATCGAGGTTTCGGGCGCAGTTCTTTTATTAGGTTGTTTTATCGCATTCTTTTATCACATCTACTTACGCCACAAATATTCTCGGTCGGAATAATCAAATAACCACTGGGGTTGATACACCACCAATAGCGTTACCGCCATGCCATTAAGCAATGCCTCGGGGAACGCCAGCAAAGGGATTAGCATCAAGTAGTCATCCACTAACACATTCCAATCGTAATCCGCTGCAGACCATAACCACATCGCCCAACTCATTTGATGAAACACAGTTGAAAGGCCCGCATTGATAAAACCGCCGACGAAGATAAACACAAAAATGTGTTTAGGAAATAAATGGTAACTACGACTGTATAAAATAAAACATAGGAACAGCGGCGCAGCCATAGCGAACAGACTAAAAGCCCCAAAATCAGCGGGCTGTTTTAGTACAAAAAGACTAAAAAAAGCGCTGGGCAACAGTAATGCCACAGTCGCAAGACGCCAACCGAACATCAGCATACAGGTCACTATCCCTAGAAAATGCAGATGCAACCCAGTTTGAATACTGGCATTTAACGACCACAGCGCATTGACGCCCACCAGCGTCAGTAACAAGCGTAACTGCAGGTTTTTATCCCGTCGGATCTGCGCTAACTCGTCTTTTGGCCATATCGCATAGAGCCATAACGCCAAGAGCATAAGGCATATGCCCTGAGTCAGGCTCATATCCCATTCGATTTGCGCCCATTTATTCGACCAAAACGCCAACATTAATCGCCCATCCTTAATCCATTGCGCCAATAGAGTCACACTCAGTCCATGAAGATGCCATAAATCCATGAACTTTAGGGTCATATTAAGGTATTCTGCTGTCAGTTAATAACCTAAGAGTTAAATTTGATTATGCCGCTTCGATACCTCAGCCTTGCCATCTTAAGTTGTTTCTCGCTCATCGCCTGTAGCAGTGCCCCCATCGATCCTAGTGAACTTGCCGGAAAATTACGGGATAAGTTAACCACAGACATTAAAGCCGATGGCCTTAAACTCTTCAGCTACACAGCGCGGCTGGTCGATGATAAATCTAACATGGGTGATGCAGACCGCCCTTTCCCGCACGATGCCCGCGTACGTAGCATGCAAGATCCCCGTGAACAACGTCGCGCGATGCAAGATCTACAGGACTCATTAGAAGTTTGGGGACGACAAGTCGAATTAGGTTTAACGAAAACCCTTGAAATGACAGGTTATTGCCGCGAAGGTTATATCGAATTGAGTCGGATTATCGAACCCGGGCGAGGCGAAATTCGTGGTGAATGCCAAGAAGGCGCGACCAATGCCGATAAACAGAAATTTGTGAACTATTAGCGAAGGTTTGAATCACTCAAATTTGCGTGGCTAAGGTCTGAGCATCGAAAAGACGCAAGATTGGATAAGCACTGTTAATCGGCTAAAAATAGCGAAAACAATAATAAGAGAAGCTCAAAAAGGTAAGTATGCGCGTATTGGACAATACGCGCATTCACATCACACTAGACTGATTCAGTCAGCGGCACAGCACGATTTTCTAATAACACGGGGATACCTTCAGTGATCGGATAGGCCAGCTTATCTGCCTTACAAATCAACTGCTGCGTCGTTTTATCGTACTCAAGTTTTCCCTTACACACAGGGCAAGCCACTATATCTAACAATTTTTTATCGAATGCCATGGAAGTTTCCTTGTTTAGCTGCAGCCACCTCGCGAAGACGTGCGAGCAGCTGCTCATCAAATTGTGGGGATAGCTTGGCATTGACCGCCAAATACCACCAGTTCTCTTGTGCAAAATCGCGACATTTAACCGCATCTTTTTCTGTCATCAACAGCGGCAAGTCTTGGGCTAAATCACGTAATTGGGTTTTATCGTAGGGCTGATGGTCATCAAAACCCTGGCATAGCGCCAGTTGATAACCTTGGGCGCGCAGCGATTCAAAGAAACGCGCAGGGTTACCAATACCCGCCATCGCAACCAGCGGCTGAGATTTATCGAAACTGTAATTACTGCAGTTTACATCGCATTTAACGGGCTTCACTTCAGTTGGGGCCAGTTGCATTTCGAACTGACCTTTTGCTGCAGGTCCGCCATTACAGACGATAAAATCCACGGCATTGAGACGCCACGCGCCTTCACGCAGCGGACCTGCCGGTAACAACAAGCCATTACCTAAACCGCGTTGACCATCAATCACCACCAGCTCGATATCGCGCCCCAACGCATAGTGCTGCAGCCCATCGTCGCAGATGATAACATCGACACCAAACTCAGCAATAAGCGCATTGGCCGCATCGACGCGTTTAGCGCCAACTACCATAGGCACTTGAGTGCGCGCCACTATCATAGCTGGTTCATCACCCACCTCTGCTGCACTCGCACCTAAATTAACCGTTTTAACGCCTTGAATATCAACGCCGTAACCACGACTGATCACACCGGGTGTAAACCCATGCTGGCGCAATAATTCAATCAGATAAATCACGGTTGGCGTCTTACCGCTGCCACCGACGGTAATATTACCGACAACGATGACAGGCACAGGCATTACCGTTTGTGATTTGATCCCGAGGCGAAACAAGGCGCGGCGCACATAAGTGATAACCGCGAATAGCCAAGATAAAGGTAACAAGATCCATCGCAGTGGATGGCTCTGATACCAGATTTTATTCACTAAGGCCTGCATCTAACTACCAAATTGCATTTGGTACAATTTGGCGTACATGCCATCTAATTCCAATAGCGACTGGTGCGTCCCACGCTCGACGATACGTCCCTGATCAACCACTAGAATTTGATCGGCACTCTCGATAGTCGACAACCTGTGGGCGATCACTACTGAGGTGCGGTTTTGTCTGAGGTTATCTAAGCCTTTTTGAATCGCTTTTTCCGACTCAGTATCTAATGCCGAGGTCGCTTCATCGAGGATCAACACAGGCGCATCACGCAACATAGCGCGCGCAATCGCAATCCGCTGTCTTTGGCCGCCGGACAATAACACGCCATTTTCACCCACTTGGGTATCAAGGCCTTGGGGCAGCTGATCAATAAACTCCATCGCATAGGCCAAGGTCGCCGCTTCGATAATCTGCTCACGCGTCGCTTCACCGGGATAGGCGTAGGCGATGTTGTTAGCAATCGTATCGTTGAATAAGGTCACCTGCTGCGATACCAGAGCCACTTGATTACGCAGCGATTTTAGCGAGTAATCGTAGATGCTGACATCATCGAGCAAAATGTCGCCGGATTCGAGCCCCGTATAAAAACGGGTTACTAGACTGGCAATAGTCGACTTACCAGAGCCAGAACGACCGACTAGCGCTAGGGTTTGACCCGGTTTAACTTCAAAATCGACATCTTCCAGCGCTCGACGATCTTGGCTGTCATAGCTAAAACAGACCTTATCGAAACGTAGATGACCCTTAGCGCGCTCGACGGTATAAGTGCCTGTGTCAGACTCAGGCAGCGTATCCAGTAATTCAAATACTGTGGTACAAGCTGCAATACCCCGTTGGAATTCGGCGTTCACTCGGGTTAAGTTTTTGATGGGTTGCAACATGGCCATCATAGCGCCAAGAATTGTCGCGAAGGTACCGGCGGTGAGATCGGCTTTCATGCTGTCTAAGCTTGCCGCATAAAGCACAAAGGCTAAGGCGAATGAGCCGATAATCATGATCAACGGCTGGCTAATAGCTTGAGCCACAGCTAACTTCATATTTTGATGGCGGTTTTGATCGTTCACTTTAGCAAAACGGGTAGCTTCGGTTTCTTGTCCACCAAAAGCCAATACGTTTTTATGGCCCTTAATCATTTGCTCAGTCGTAGCACTCACGCCGCCCATAGCGGTTTGAATTTGCTTAGAAACCTTACGGAAACGACGACTGACTACAGCAATGACCATGCCCATAATAGGCCCAATCACTAAGATACACAGGGATAACTTCCAAGAGTTATAGAACATCAGTGCCAGCATACCCAATACAGTTACACTGTCGCGGACGATAGAAATCAAAGCGCTACCCGATGCTCTGGCAATTTGCTCAGTATCGAAGGTGACTTTTGAAATCAAGTTACCGGTATTTTCCTTGTCCATGTAACTGACTGGCAGGCTAAGATAATGCTCAAACACTTGCTGACGCATGTCCATGATCAAACGTGCACTCATATATGAAATGCCGTAGGTCGAAACAAAGTTGGCAAAACCACGCAGGGAAAACATGACGATAACCACAAGCGGCGCCATCATCAGCACGTCGTTGTTCGCGTGGAAACCTCCACTGGTTGGCAATGCTATGCCGTTGGTGACCGCAGCGGTTGCGCCGCCGGAAAAACCCTTATCAATAAAGGGGCCGATGAAAGCGATAAAGGCGGCATCGACGAGACCATAAATAATTAATCCCGCAACTGAAAGCATAAACATGCCTTTCATCTGTTTTATATAGCCCAGTAATCGTTTGAAAACTGTCCACATTTCGTCTTTAGGAGATGTTGTCATTGATAACACTAAATTATGGCAAAGTAGGCATTCTACTCTGGATTAATCAAGTCACCAAATCTAAACAGAGAGTTGTACCAAAATGGCGCTAAATCACCACGATAGGTCTTTACCTCTAACTCAGACTGCTGAAAAATCACACTAATCTGCCCTTCAGTCCCTGTGGTCAGACTCCTTATCTCTCGTCGCTGATACCGTTCAACCACAGTGGATTTAGGAAAACCATAACGATTAGCAAAACCCGCAGGGAAAAGCACTAACTTAGGGGCTACGGCATCGATAAAGGCCTCTGTCGACGAGGTTTTGCTGCCATGGTGCGGCGCCACCAGCACGTCGCTTTGTAACTCGTTTAAGTCACTTAGATCACCGTTCACGCTTAGATCACCGCTCACACTCAGCTCACGGCTTACACTTAATTCACTACGTAATAGTGCTGCTTCGGTTTGTTTTTCAATGTCCCCGGTGAGTAGCAGACTTTGCAGGCCATCATCAATGCGCACCACACAGGAGCCATTATTGCCCGCCAGCACTTGAGGCGGCGAGAGTAAGTTAAGGCGCAATCCTTGCCATTGAATCTGCCTTGGACGGCAATCTTGGCCGCTAAAGCCAGCCACATCTGTGATCACCAAAGCCTTGGGATAAGCCTCCATCAAGACAGGCGCACCGCCTGCATGATCGTTATCGCTATGGCTGATAACAATATAATCAATCTCTTGGATGCCTTTGGCTTTTAGGAAAGGTAATATCACCCGCTCCGCATAACTGAAATCATCACCAAAGGCGGCGCCCGTGTCATAGATGACTCCCCTGCCATTTTTTTCAATCACCACGGCTAAACCTTGGCCCACATCGAGTAAATGCATGACCCATCGATGGGTTTGCACGGGAGACCACAGCGTCATACAAAAAAGTAATACGGGCATAAACAACAAACTCAATAGGCTTAGCCAAGCAATATTGTTTTTATGCTTAGGCACATAGCGCCATAACACACCACCAACGAACGTGCAGACTCCTAAGGCTAATAGGCTGTCAGAGAGTGCTAACCAATGGGCGGGTAATTGCTGACTGATATCAAGCAACTGCGCATAGGGCGATAAACTCCAATCACTGAGGCGAAGCAGTCCCAACCAAGAGAACCCAAACGTAGTTCCAAGCCACCAGCAGACAAATCCCGCCATTGCTAAGGGGATCACTACAAAGCTAAACCAAGGAACTGCCAAGATGTTCATCCACAGACTGTGTATACTCACACCGCCAAAGAGTGCCGCTTGCAGTAATCCAAGCCCGAGACTCAAGCGCCATTGGATTGCCCAAAACTGTATCATCCCTGTGCGTAAACGTGCCCCTCGAGTCGACGCTGGGGTAAATGCCCTTGGTTGGATTTCTAAGGTGTATAAGATGATGCCTAAGGCACAAAACGACAGCCAAAATCCCGCACTTAAACAAGCGAGCGGATCAAGCAGCAATACAATGAACAGGGCAAATAACAAGCGCTCCCACGCGGTAGAAAATCGCTTTAATAAACTCAACAGCATTAACAGCAGAATCATCACCAATGCCCGCTGAGTCGAAATACCAAAGCCAGCAAGATAGGCATAAAATGCGGCGCCTATGCCCGCAGCGACTAAAGCAAGGGTGATATTACGTCGACTTTGATGTGGCAGTAAGTGACTCAATCCAAAAAAAAGGCATGTGTAAATCCATGCTGCGACGACTGAGAGATGCAAGCCGGAGATCGCCACTAAATGACCCGTACCCGTCTGCCGTAGTGCTTGCCAACGTGCTTTTGTGATCAACTGCTTATCACCCATAAGCAAGGCGAGTAAAATATCACCTTGCGGCAAAGAGGCTAATTCAGGCGTCAATGCGCTTATCAGCTCGTTACGCAGTGAAGGTGAAACCTCCAGTAAATGTGCCTCTATCACTCGCCCTTTACCGACAACATGTTGGCTGATTAATTGTTTCTGCTCGTTGTAGCCACCTTGATTTAACACGCTAGCAATACGCTTAGGCATCAAGGTAAACTGCCAAACCTGACCGACATCGACTTCTGGCGGATCTTTCCACGTGAGTCGCAATTTTGCATTTGGCCCTAAGATTAAATTTGGTTTAATGACCGATATATCCAAACTTAGCCAGTCGCTGTTTCGACTAACTAGTGATATGATTTCGCCCCTAACCTGTATAGGTTGTTGTAACACTGGAAGATCCTGCCTAGATAATCCTAAGCAAAAACCAGTTAGCCATGCCATTGCAAAGAGTCCACCTGCGCAGACAGGGATTTTTCGGTATAAAATTAACGCCCCAACAGCAAGGTAGGGTATATAACTGACTGGCGGCAGCGAAGGCCACAACATCGCTGATAACAAGATGGCACTAAAGCCAAACATGAATCGATTCATAGTGAATTAAGTTAAGACAGCAATTTCAGCCTATGCCAAAAAAATTAATCAAAAGATTTATGCCTAAGCCTGAAACCTTGCGTGAGCATAAACACTTACGCATGTTTGGACGCTTATTACATAATCCCAATTTGTGGGCGCTAAATCGCAAATCCGCTCCTGGCGCATTCGCAGTGGGATTATTTGTCGCCTGGATCCCTATGCCATTTCAGATGGTAGTGGCTGCGGCTTTTGCCATTCTATTTAACGTTAATATTCCCGTTTCTGTCGCATTAGTCTGGATAACCAATCCCTTAACTATGCCAGTGATGTTTTATGGCGCGTATTTACTCGGCGCTAAGATACTCGGCCATGCGCCGCAAGATTTTGCCTTCGAAGCCAGTTGGCAATGGATTGAAGCCTCCCTTGCCACCATAGGTCCGGCGTTTTTACTGGGATGCCTTGTGCTCGGGGTAATTTTTTCCGCAGTGGGTTATTTATTGATTAATAATCTGTGGAAATATTCGATTATGTTTAAGTGGCAAAAACGTAAGAATAAATAACCTCGCCTTTCCCACCGCTTATGCTGATGCAGTTTTAGCCAAAAGCTAATTAACCTTAGTAACAGTATAAGCGGTTCAATATCTTAGCTTATTCTTCATGACCTAATGTGCCCCCAAATCGCTCTTCTTCCACTCGCTTTACATCCTGTCGTTTTAACGTCTGTCGCGCGCTCACTCCTTTCACGCTAGAGATTGTCGTTTCTCATGTTGAGCGCCATCTGTGCAGACTAGATTGCGTCTTAAACAGACGCCGCACCAGGAATACTCATATTGGGATATATACATTCATTTTAATTGCAGCTTAAAATATCCGACAGATTTAGTCAGATACTCAAGAGCCAATTATGTTGAATATTGATGAGCCCGCACATTTACAACCACAAATCGCCTTATTTAGATTAGGCTTTCGGCCTTTTTTCCTGTTTGCGAGTTTATTCAGCGTATTGGCATTAGGGATCTGGGGAGGTTTTCTTTCAGGGATCAATCTGTTGCCGCAATCCGTTAATCCACTTTGGTGGCACGGTCACGAAATGATTTTTGGATTTGTCTGCGCCGTGGTCGCGGGCTTTTTACTAACGGCAGTGCAAAACTGGACAGGCCAAGCTGGAATTAAAGGAACTTGGTTGTTAGGGTTGTTCAGTGTGTGGTTATTGCCACGGCTATTATTACTCATGCCGCTAGCGATTCCCTTTACGCTCATCATGTTTATCGACTTACTATTTTTGCCGCTAACGGCGTTAATACTCGCCCAAGCAGTGATCCGCGTTCGTCAATGGCGAAACTTTGTGTTTATCCCCATTCTCACCTTGCTCACCCTAATGAATGCACTGAGTTACTACGGCGTTTTAACAAATCAATTTGAATGGATAAACATAGGCTTATATAGTGCGGTTGCGTTAATCAGCATCATAGTCGCACTCTTAGGTGGCCGAGTGATCCCTTTTTTCACCGAGCGCGCCACCCAATGGCAGCGTCAAACTGCGATTCCAGTGCTCGAATGGCTGAGCTTTATCAGTCTCTTTGGATTAGTCATTAGCTTGATCCTACAAGAGCAAATATTGCTCCGTAGTATGGCAGGGATTGCGAGTATCGTTTTACTGCTGCGCTGGCATCGCTGGGGTTGGCATGCCTGCTGGCGCGTACCTTTGCTCTGGTCGCTGCATCTTAGCTATGTGTGTATCCCAATTGGTTTAGCACTGATTAGCTTAGGTTTCCCCATATCCGTTGGTATGCACGCGATAACGGTTGGTGGGTTAGCTGGGATGATTTTAGCTATGATGGCGCGGGTTTCGTTAGGCCATACGGGCCGAACACTGCAACCGCCAAGCATAATGAAGTATGCCTTTGGGTTAATCCTGCTTGCGGCAGTGTTTCGAGTATTAGCAGGGATAATCCCGCTATGGTCGGCATCATTACTGCTGGCCGCCATAACATCTTGGGTCATCGCCTTCGGCTGTTTCTGTATCTGCTATGGGCCTATGTTGTGCCAAGCCAGAATTGATGGTCGACCTGGTTAGGACATGTTAATACTGAATTTGGCACTTAAATGTAGATTGAACATATCTGTGAATTAAGTCACACAGCATAACTGCGCTTTTCCCTACAAGCTGATTTTTACTGTTACTATTTAAAAAAACATCAAGTAGGGAATGCCCATGCCATTTTATCACCAATATGGTTCTAAGAGCCTCAAAGCTGTAGAACACTTAGTTCTGTTTATTATTGCCATTGCCACTATCGTCGCGATAGGCCAAGAAATTGTGCATATTGTCTCTGTCCGTATGGTTGCACTAGCGGATTTACTCCTGTTATTTATTTTCCTAGAAGTCTTAGCCATGGTGGCGAACTACTATGAATCAGGTAAGTTACCCGTGCGTATGCCACTGTATATCGCAATTGTGGCCTTAGCTCGTTACCTCATTTTAGATATGAAGAGTATGGAAGATTGGCGTATTGCTGCGATATCACTGTCGACGTTAATTTTAGCGGCAACTGTGATCGTCATTCGTTGGGGTCAATTAAAAATGCCCTATCCGAAAAACCAAGAATACGACAATTAATCAAGCACCTGAGTTGGTGCTATTGAAGACGAATTCAATAGCACCTGCTGTCCTCGTTTTAAAACTATTATCAAAGACCTAGCTTTCACATTGGTATTCTGCCAAAAAGCAATTATGCTAGTTTTACTGAGATCAATAATTTACGGGGCAATTGAGTTATGGGTGACCATACTACTGGTTTTGAAGAAAAACGCACATCACTGCGAGTGGACATGGAAGCGGAGCGTGTCGTCTTACATTGGATTGATGCACAAGGCACAAAGCAAACCGATGAAGGCGTGTGTATCGACTTAGCCAGACGCGGTATTTTATTCGATTATAAACGTCCCTTTGCACTGGGCGAACTCATCGAAGTGACCTTTAATCCCGATTCTACCCAGCAAAATACCGTCAAAGGACAAGTCTGCCGCTGCGCGAAATGCCACGACCAAAGTTACCACATTGCCATGCAACTGCTTTAATTTAACTTAATTTTCGCAGGTTTAATGGGTCTGTTCTACACTCAATGGATTGAACAAGTCATTAAGGGGCGTCACTATGATCTTGCTGGTGGGTGGTGAAAAAGGTGGTAGCGGAAAAAGTTGCCTCGCTCAAAATCTAGCCGTTTATATCAAGCAAAAATTTCAAGCAAACGTCCTTATGGTCGATTGTGATCCCCAGCGCACAACTTCAGATTGGATCCAAGCGAGAAATAATGATCCCAGTCTGCCCAGCATTAATTGCATTCAGCTTTATGGCAAAATTCGCAATGATTTACTCAGCCTCAATGAGCGTTTTGATTACGTGATTGTTGACTGTGGTGGTCAGGATAACTTGGCCATGCGCGCAGCCATGTCGGTAGCCACTTATGTTGTGATCCCCCTCAGACCTAAAAGACGCGATCTTAAAACATTACCCCACATGGAAGACATGCTCAGCACTTGTAAGATGGTGAATCCTAAAATGATCGCCACCATAGTGCTAACCCAATGCCCTGCGCTTCCTACACAATTTAAGCGTATTTTAGAGGCTAAAGATGTGGTGCAATCCTTTGGATTAAGAGTGTTGAACTCCGTCACCTTTTGTCGAAATATTTATGATGACAGTGAAGAAAAAGGCTCCTCTGTGGTCGAAATCGAACCCGATGGAAAAGCCGCCGATGAGATCCGCGCTATAGCGGATGAATTATTTGCTATGCCACCAGAAAATAGCTATGAGCTTAACTGATCTTAAACGTAAGAAACCTAAGCAAATCATCAAGCCGGTTTCTGTCGATGATTTCATTGAAGATGCCAATAACTACGCCTTAGGTAAGGCGAGTTTATTAGCCGCGGCTCAGACTCAAGCGACAGTTAAGGGCTTAGATAAAAAGTCGACTAAGATGTATCGCCACGCGACTTTTACCCTGACAGAAAAGAGTATTGCCCAGCTCGATGACTTATCGAAATCCACCAGCATTGCAAAATCTCGCTTGCTGCGTATTTTAATCCATGAGTTTAGCCAACTCACACCCGCGCAGCAGAACCAAATTGCCAATAAACGCCACGACGAAACCTAAACTTCTAAGCCGATAAAGCCAAACGGTAATATTCGGTCACGCTCAATGTCTTTCTATGAGCAAACGTCTCCACACTCTAATGATTTTGTATTACGCATCTGTTCTCTTAAACAGTTACGCGATTGCCAAAATATGTATAGCCACAATCTATTAATGCTCACACTTTCTCCCCGCGGCCAGTTCAATGCCTTGGGGCGTTTCATGGAACTTACCTTTCGCTACGAGTAACTGAATTAATGCTTCAGCACTAAGATCGGCGGCACTACAGGTGTGGTATCGAGCCGCAAAGCCAAACTTTTGTCCCATTAGGGATAATAATTCAGGCTTTATAATAGCGGTACCTTGCGCTACCATCAGCGCCATAACATCATGACCGTGAACAGAATTGGACATATGTCCTCCTAAAGATGCAATATTATTGTTCTTTATATCCTAACGGTTAAATTTGAACCCTGATCTCGCGCACAGACTTTCTAATTGATACCACTGCGCTGACATCTGTGACGATAATGTGAGCCATTATGTCCTTGATCCTATTATTGACCCAACAGATGTCGCTGTACTTAGTGATCGTTTACTTAGTCAGTAAAACGCCGCTGTTTAAACTGTTTGCCGAAACCTCCCCTCGTCTGCCGCATAAGATTTTTATGTATCTGATTTTTTCGAGTTTCTGCATCATGGCCACCTATTTTGGTGAGCAAACATCAGGCGCTATTGCCAACACCCGTGCTATGGGCGCTGTATTAGGTGGATTATTAGGCGGCCCAGTTACTGGTTTTCTGGTAGGACTAACCGGTGGCCTTCACCGCTACAGTATGGGCGGCTTTACTGAAATAGCCTGCGCCATTTCCACCACCTTAGAAGGCTTATCCGCCGGGATGATCAGCTTTTATTTAAGACGTGCGGATAAAAGTGAGCTTATTTACAATCCATTACTCGTGTGCCTAGTGACTTTTTATGCCGAAATGATGCAAATGAGCATCATCTTACTGGTCGCTCGCCCCTTCGATGATGCGTGGGAATTAGTGCGCCAAATCGCGCCGCCCATGCTGTTAGTCAACTCCGTGGGAGCGGCACTCTTTATGAGCATGATCCGCGACCAAAAAACCATGTTCGATAAACTTTCCTCCAGTTTTTCAACGAAGGCGTTAAAGATAGCCGAGCGCAGTGTCGGACTGCTATCAAAAGGATTTAACGAAGAAAGCAGCAGCCGTGTGGCCCAAATCGTTATCGAAGAAACTAATGTAGGCGCAGTAGCCATCACAGACAGGGAAAAACTGTTGGCTTTTATTGGCATAGGTGCCGATCATCATCTGCCTGGTACGCCAATTTCTTCCAAGATCACCTTAGAGGCGATCAATCAAAATAAAGTCATGTTCGCCGATGGCGTTGAAATGCCCTATTCATGTTCTATTTCAAGCAACTGCCGCTTAGGGTCGAGTCTTGTGATCCCGCTGCGCAGTGATACCGAAGTCATTGGTACCATCAAACTCTACGAGCCGAAAAATAAACTTTTTTTGAATATTAACCGCACCTTAGGTGAAGGTATTGCCCGTCTGTTATCAAACCAAATTCTTTATGGCCGGTTTGAGCAACAACAAAATCTGCTGACTCAAGCCGAATTAAAATTACTGCAAGCGCAGGTTAATCCACACTTTCTGTTCAATGCACTCAATACCATTAGCGCGATTATCAAGCGCGATCCCGATATGTCTAAGCAATTGCTGCAGCAGTTATCTCAATTTTTACGGATTAATTTGAAGCGAACGACAGGCTTAGTGACGCTTGGGGATGAGCTAGATCACATCGCGTCCTATCTCACCATTGAAAAAGCGCGTTTTATTGATAAATTACAAGTCAGTATCGCGATACCTGAATCACTCTACCACTGCAAAGTACCGGCCTTTACCCTGCAGCCGATTATTGAGAATGCGGTAAAGCACGGTACTTCGCACATGATAGAGCAAGGGCAGATCAAAGTGACGGGCAAGCTCGAAAATGATGTGCTGGAATTAGAAGTCACAGACAATGCCGGATTATATCAGCCCGTTGAGGGCTCTGAAGGCCTAGGGATGAACTTAGTGCATAAACGCATTCAAAATATTTTTGGCGAGCAATATGGTGTCACTGTGGAATGCGAAGCCGATGAATTGACTCGTGTCACCATAAGATTACCCATAGAAAACCCTGAGATATCCAATATGGACACCCGCACGTGATCACTTGTTTAATTGTTGATGATGAACTGTTTGCTCGTGAAGAATTAGCCGATCTTTTGGGGCAAGAACACGACATTGAAATTGTTGGTCAATGCGCTAATGCCATTGAGGCGTTGCAAAGCATAGCCAAAGAAAAACCTCAGTTAATTTTTCTCGATATCCAAATGCCGCGCATTTCGGGCATGGAACTTATCGCTATGCTCGACCCCGATAACATGCCAAAAATTGTGTTTGTTACCGCTTACGACGAATTTGCCGTCAAGGCCTTCGATAACCATGCCTTCGATTATTTGCTTAAACCGATAGATGCCGAGAGACTCAGTAAAACCCTCACTCGGGTGCGTAAAAATCTGACGCCTCAAATCATGGATCCCATTACCCCAAAGCGTCTGGAACATATTCCCTGTTACAGCGGCAATAAACTCAAGGTGATTGCAATCCAAGATGTGGAATATGTGTTCAGTGATTTGAGCGGCATCCATGTGGCCAGTACGAAAGGCAAAGTCCATACCCAATTGACCTTAAAAGTGTTTGAAGAAAAAACCCCACTGGTGCGCTGCCATCGGCAGTATTTGATTTCACCTAAGGCGATTGCCGAAATTGAGCTGTTAGACACGGGCGCCGAAGTCACCACCCACTCAGGGGATAAAGTGCCCGTCTCACGGCGTTATCTTAAGAGCCTTAAACAGCTGTTCGGCTTCCAATAACTCAAGAAAAAGCCATCTTAACGGCATGTTTTTAACCATAAGATGGCCAACAACACCCGCCGTTAACATACGATTGCAACCACTCAAGCCCACCTATTACCGCTCACCCTGCATTTTCGACCACTCATTGAGATTGCGAAGTTTTATATCAACAACTTGTTTACACTCGCCAGAACTCAAATGGGGAGATAACAAAAATGATGTGGTTCCTACTCTGTGTCGGTCTGCTGATCGGCGGCTACTTTATCTATGGCGCCTTTGTCGAGAAAGTCTTCGGCATTAACGCTAATCGTCAAACACCCGCTTTCGCTCAAACTGATGGCGTCGACTTTGTGCCTATGTCTAAGGGTAAAGTCTATTTAATTCAATTATTAAACATCGCAGGCGTAGGCCCAATCTTTGGTCCTATCTTAGGTGCACTCTATGGTCCTGCAGCTATGTTGTGGATTGTGGTTGGCTGTATCTTTGCGGGTGCTGTGCATGACTACTTTTCTGGCATGTTGTCAGTACGTAACGGTGGCCAATCTGTGCCAAACCTTGCGGGTAAATATTTAGGAAAGAGTGCCAAACACTTCATGAACGTGTTTGCTATCGTGCTGTTATTGCTGGTTGGTGTGGTCTTTATCTCTGCGCCTGCAGGTTTACTGGGCAAGCTTACCGGTTGGGACGTCAGTATCTTTGTGGGCATTATCTTCGTCTACTACCTGATTGCAACTGTGGTGCCAGTCGATAAAATTATCGGTCGTCTGTACCCCTTCTTTGGCGCTTTACTGTTCTTCATGTCGTTCGGTCTGGCTTTCGCGATTATCCTATCAAGCGAGCACACCTTACTGCCTAACGTACAAGCGGGCGATTTCTTCCAAAACTTAAATCCAAATGACATGCCACTTTGGCCTGCGCTATTCATCACCATCGCCTGTGGCGCGGTATCAGGTTTCCATGCAACGCAATCACCATTAATGGCACGCTGCGTTGAAAACGAAACCAATGGTCGCTTCGTCTTCTTTGGCGCCATGATTGGCGAAGGCATTATTGCGCTGCTTTGGTGTGCGATTGCATTGTCATACTTCGGCGGTGTTGAAGGCTTAAGTGCGGGCATGTCAGGCAACCCAGCCAACGTGGTCTATGAGGCTTCTACTGGTCTGTTAGGCGCTGTCGGTGGCTTTATGGCTATCCTAGGTGTAATTATTCTGCCGATTACTTCAGGTGATACGGCTTTCCGATCTGCGCGTTTGATTCTGGCTGAATTTTTCAACATGCCACAAATCTCACTGCCAAAACGCTTAGTGTTAGCTCTCCCACTGTTTGTTATCGGCGGTATGTTGACTCAAGTGGATTTTGGTGTCATTTGGCGCTACTTCGGTGTGGCAAACCAAACCACCGCGGTATTAATGCTGTGGACGGCTTCGGCTTACCTGTTACGCCATAACAAACTGCATTGGATTGCGACTATTCCAGCGATGTTTATGACCACAGTGGTCATCACCTTCCTGCTGAACTCGTCAACCTTAGGTGCAGGCTTACCGATGACGGTATCAACCATAGCAGGCGTGGTCACCACCTTAGTGATTACAGCGCTGTTGATTGTTAAAACCAAAGGTAAAGGTGAGATTGATTTACCGGTAGAAACTGAGCTTAAAGAAACAGTCAAAGACTCATAAAACAGTCCGAATGACCAAGCTAAAACAGGCGCTTTATTGCGCCTGTTTTGATCATACTGCTCCACCAATAACTGCAGACTCTGGTGTGAGCGAGCAAGGTATTCAAGCTTGACTCGATACCATTGCACACTGTATCAGGCATACAAAACTGCTATACTCCCGCCATAGCACACTGCAACATGCATAATATGAATCAATCGAATAACCCGCTCCACGGCATTAAACTGGAAACGATCATCACTTACTTAGTCGAGAAATACGGCTGGGAAGAATTAGGTGAGAGAATTAATATCCGCTGTTTTACCCACGATCCCAGCATCAAATCCAGTTTACGTTTTTTAAGAAAAACAGAGTGGGCGCGGGATAAAGTCGAATATCTTTATTTAAGAGCCAACAAATTACCGTTACCGCCACCTAAAGCCGAAGCGAGTCAAACCGCTAAAAAGCCTGCGGCAAAAATCGCGACTAAAAAGCCCACTAAAACCGCTCCTGAAAAGCCGGCTAAAAGCGATAAATCCAGCTCAGATGGCACAGTAAACAGCCATATTTGGGGTAACAATTAATCCTCGCCTCTGCTGCCATAAAACGTAAACAGCCCTAGCATAAGGGCTGTATTGTCGTGATTAACCTGATGCGGATCTATTTTCATTAACCTATTTGTACTCACCTACAGCCTTAATCTATTTGCGGCGAATAGCACTCACTTATCGATTTTGAACCAATAGCTTGCACTCTTTTTAGCTGAACAACCAAAAATTGACTTCAGTTTTCAAATCTATGGCCGATACCGACTGTTATAGTGACTTGAGTATCAACGCAGTTTGCATCAATGGAGTGTTAAATGAACATTAATGGAATAAACAGTAGCGCAACTGGCTCAGCTTTCACCGCCATATCAAGCGCATATATCGCAGCGACACCAGCCGCAACACAAACAGCGAATAGTGAGTCCGCTGACTCACAAAATAGCCAAGACACTGTCTCCATTTCTAATGCGGGCCGCGCAGCTTTATCCGCAGATGTGGGCGCAACCTTAAGAGACAAAGCCTCAGCCAAAAAGAATGAAGTCGACAATGCCTCATCAGAAGAACCCATGACGTTAATTGATCAGCAGATCCAAAAAATAAAAGAGCAAATCAAGGCACTCCAAGAAATGTTGGCCAAGCTTGAAAATGATGACTCAGAGACCGCAGATCAGCAACGTAAGATGATCCAAGAACAAATAATGCAGCTGAGTAGTCAGATAGCAACCTTGACTGAGAAGAAGATGCGCGAAGCCCAAAAAAAGGAATCGGCTTAAATTAAGCGGTGATAATCCTGTGCTAAGTTAACCCATGTTCACAACATCGACATGTTCAAGCGGTTTATATATTCAAGCCGTCTAGTTGACCCTACTTAGATAGGAAAACTGAACATCAAACGCCAAATGTTCAAGCCATCGCCACGGCGATAGCTGAATCCAATACGATCAACACCCAGCAATTCGCCCCCAAGGGGCTTAGAAAACGCGAGGGAAAAACCAGCCTCATAACTGCCTGAAACTATGGTATCTTGCTCTATCTCGCTGATAAATCTGAGCTCATTGAAATACCAATAACCCACAGCAAAGATCCTTGGTTGCACCTGCAGATCCCACCATTGCCACCGCGGCGCTAATCCTAAATCCACGCCAGTTTGTAACACCGCAAATTGATCGGCAAACTTGCCATAGTGCTCACTGTACCCAGCGAAACGTAATCTCGACACCCACACCGCATCTTGCCCAGCTAGGGTAAAATCATACAAGCTACTGATCCCAGAGGCGATAATGGCAACGTTATCGTTTTTATCGAAGTTAGTACCAAAACCGATATCTAAATACCCTTCCATTCGAGTGTTTTCGCTCGCCTGCCAGTGGTGCTCAAAACCTGGGGTAATGGTCATAGTGCCTATCGACGACGGTAACTCGCCTTCGGTGATATCTTTGGCTAAATAATCAAAAAAGCCAAAGGAGATAGGTAAACGTAACCAAGTCTGGCTTCCGCTATCTTTCTTTAAATCAAAACTTAACGGAATACTGACCACGGTCGCATTTTGGTTGGCGGCGCGATACACACCAGTGCCGAGATAACTACCAAAGGCATAAACAGAATTGGGATTACTACTCGACTCAATCGGATTGCTGCCATTGGCATTACTGCTAGGCACATGACTGATAGAAACAGGATCGATAGGCACGCCAGCATCATTTGCTTGAGACGCCGATGTAAGTGTCGCAGGTGTAAACGTATTGGCGGGGGATACACTATTGGCGAAAACGGCAGGAATAATGCTCAGAAATACTAAGCAAGTTAACGACAAACATAATGGCAACCGACTGAAAAAATGGCTCAATTGACTTAAACCTTACTCATTTCTGACTCAATCGGTCGACCCATCATAAATACAAAGCTACTTATTTTCATCCATAAAATGATATTCAGACATCATGTGTCCAAGCTCAGTGGATTTGGTTTTTAAGTAGGCTTCGTTGTAACGATTCTTACCAACTTGCAGCGGTACGCGCTCAACCACTTCGATGCCAAACTCCTTCATCGCTTTCACTTTACGAGGGTTATTGGTCATCAAACGCACATGCTTCACGCCTATCTGTTCCAGCATAGGTTTGATCATGTCGTATTTACGCATATCGGCTTCGAAGCCCAGTTGCTCGTTAGCTTCAACTGTGTTGGCACCTTTATCTTGCAGCTCGTAGGCGCGAATTTTATTCAACAAACCAATGCCACGGCCTTCTTGGCGCAAATAGAGGATAAAGCCACTGCCCGTTTCTGCAATATTTTGCATCGCCGCTTGTAACTGAAAACCACAGTCACAACGTAAGCTAAATAACGCATCGCCAGTTAAACACTCGGAATGAATTCGACCCAACACAGGTTCATCCGCACTGAGCGTACCGAATGTGAGCGCAACATGCTCTTTGCCTGATTCTGTATCTTCAAAACCATGCATGGCAAACACGCCCCAAGGAGTGGGTAACTTTGACGTCGCGACATATTTTATCGACATACTTAACCTTAACGACAACTCTCATTCCATGAGACGAATAAGATCCCTAGAAACAAACGAGGATTAGGCACTTAGCCAACTAAGCGCACTATTCTAAAGTGTTTTTGAACAATCAAGAAATACTTTAGTGTTTTAATCAACTAAACCAAACATGAATGTCATTTTCGATGGGCAGCACGAAGGAATGGATTAAAACGAAGCTGTGCATAAAGTACTAGGCGCACAAACACGCGATCGACACTCGATCCCGTGTCAGTGACAGCCTAACCCACATTAAAATTTTGCGGGCGCGTATCCAGTGACTTCCTTAAGCCCCATTTCACGGCCGATAGCCGTCATAGGGTGGATCACCACAAGACCTTTGACAGACTTTTTCAGTTTGCCCATGTCCGCTTGTTCTTCTTTAGTCAAAGCGCGATGGAAAGGCAAACCTTTGATATCTGAACCTTGCTTATTCAATAAGCGGGTTTGTTGGCCTTTCACACTGCCAATTTGCTTAGTGACTGCAGCGATTTCGCGCTTGAACTGGGCAATAATGACGTCATCGCCTCTTTGTTCAGCCGCAGCAAGTTTACGACGAAATTTATCTAATTTATCGTTAAGCTGCTGCAGTTCTTGCTTTAAATTCATTCTGTTACCTTAAATTACCTAAGTTAGCCACAGTAAAATCTTAGCCTGATTATGCTAGCGTCTGTGTCAAGGCCTGAGATTATAGCAGCAAGTTACAGATCCTCGTTACCGCTTTTATAACAAACGAATGATCTGATTGCTGCTACCGCGAAATACGAGACTTGGATCGGCAAGACTTTGTTCAAATTTGCCATCCACCAGCACATCAATATAGGCCAACACGGCGCGCTGTTCATCACTCAACTCATCGAGCACATAACCCGTCCACAGCCAAATATCTTTCCCCTTACACTCTGCCTTGACTCGTTTGACGAGCGCCAAAATGGCACTGAGATTGACGGGCAATAGAGGATCGCCCCCCGAGAGCGACAAACCACGGCGCACAATCCGCTTGTCATTGAGATCGGCAATCATCCTATCTTCCATCGTTCTATCAAATACATGCCCAGAACGGGGATCCCACGTGCTTTGGTTGTAACAACCACGGCACTGGTGCTCGCAGCCAGAGACAAACAAGGTCGCACGGGTGCCAGGGCCATTGACCACATCGATAGGGAAATATTGATGGTAATTCATTGATAGTACTTCATAGTGCATTTCATCTTTTAACATTGGGACTTATCCCATGGCACTATTGATGCCACGTGATGCCACGGAATAAGTCTAACAAGCAGAATAAAATAATAGTGTTACAAGTGTTTGATCCTACGTTTTACTTCTTCCTGTTTACCATAATTAAAGGGCCGCGCATCTGGGCTGCCTAAGTAACCGCACACTCGGCGCGTCACTGACACCCGACTTGGCTCATGGTTGCCGCACTTAGGGCAAGTGAACCCTTTACTGGTACAGCTAAATTCGCCAGTAAAGCCACAGTCGTAGCATTCATCAATTGGCGTGTTAGTGCCATAGTAAGGCACGCGGCTATAACTATAATCCCACACGTTTTCCAGCGCTTCGAGGTTATGCTGCATGTTTGGATATTCGCCATAACAAATAAAGCCACCGTTAGCGATAGCGGGATATGGCTGTTCAAAATCAATTTTATCGTAAGGATTTACACTTTTTTCCACATCAAGGTGGAAACTATTAGTGTAATAGCCCTTGTCCGTCACCCCTGTGACTAGGCCAAATTGCTTCGCATCCAGTTTGCAAAAACGGCTGCAGAGACTCTCACTTGGCGTGCTATACAGACTAAAGCCATAACCTGTTTCAGCCTTCCACGCATCCGTGGCGGCTTTAAGATAGGCAACAATAGCGACGGCTTTGTCCCTTAATTGTGCATCGTCAAATACGTGGGTTTGGGTGCCATAGAGTGCATTCATGGTTTCATGCAGGCCAATGTAACCGAGTGAAATCGACGCGCGACCATTTTTAAAAATTTGAGAAACATCATCATCGGCGCGCAAGCGCACACCACAGGCCCCTTCCATATAGAGGATTGGTGCCACGCGGGCTTTAACGCCATTGAGTCGCTCGATACGCGTATCCAACGCTTTGCGGGCTAAGACTAATCTGTCATCTAAAAGACGATAAAATTCAGCTTCATCGCCCTTCGCTTCCAAGGCAATCCGCGGCAAGTTTAAGCTCACTACTCCGAGATTATTGCGCCCTTCATGCACGAGCTCGCCATTTTCCTCGTAGGTGCCTAAAAAGCTGCGGCAACCCATTGGAGTTTTAAATGAACCTGTGACTTTCTCGACTTGCTCGTAATTGAGAATATCGGGATACATGCGCATAGTTGCGCATTTGAGTGCCATCTGTTTGACATCGTAATTGCAATCGCCAGCTTTGTGATTAATGCCATCGCGAATCGCAAACACTAACTTAGGGAAAACTGCCGTCTTGCGATTTTTACCTAATCCCGCCATCCGTACTTTCAGCATAGATTGCTGAATTAAGCGGGATTCCCATGATGTGCCTAACCCAAAGCCAAAGGTCACGAACGGTGTTTGGCCGTTGGCGGTATGCAAGGTATTAACCTCATACTCCAAAGACTGAAATGCATCGTGACATTCTTTTTCAGTTTGCGCCGTGGCGAAGGCTTTAGCGTCGGTAATCTTCCAATTCAGGGCGATTTGGTAATGCTTGTCGTAGCTCTTAGCGACAAATGGCGCTAACACTTCATCGATTCGATTAATAGTTGTGCCGCCATAGATATGGCTCGCCACTTGGGCAATGATCTGTGCGGTCACTGCTGTCGCCGTTGAAATAGACTTTGGGGTTTCAATTTCGGCATTACCCATTTTAAAGCCGTGGGTCAACATGCCAGCTAAATCAATCAACATGCAGTTAAACATAGGGAAAAATGGCGAGTAATCTAGGTCGTGGTAATGGATCTCGCCCGCCTCATGGGCAGCGACCACATCCTTTGGCAAAATATGACTTTTGGCGTAATGTTTGGCGACTATACCCGCGAGCAAATCCCGCTGAGTAGGAATGACTTTTGAATCTTTATTAGCATTTTCATTGAGTAACGCCGCATTACTTTGCTCGACTAAACCACGGATTTCGAGGTTTAATTTACTGGTCGCTTCACGGCACACATCTCTGTCGTGACGGTATTCGATATAAACTCGCGCCAAGGACTTATACGGCCCTTCCATCAGTAAATTCTCAACCGCATCCTGTAGATGATGGATATCAACTTCGGTTAAGGTCGCAACGCTTTGACTGATACACGCTGCCACTGTCGCTGCATAGTCGCCATCCTCTATCCCAACTGAGTTTGCAGCGGCATTCACTGCATCCCGTATCCTTGTTTCATCAAAAGGTGTGCGGCAACCATCACGCTTAATTACGACTGGCATTGTTCAGTTCCTCTCCATCTCGCCTAAAAATTAACACTACATCTAGTGATTTTAAAAGCATAAAACACAATATGTAGAGCATTAGGCTACAACGACGGTGAGGCGTCCATGATCCAGATCATAGTTTTTAGGATGAAATAAAAGAACAAACCAGAACTGCAGCTAGGCCCAATTATCTGAAAATTGCGCCTTGACCTGCTGATTAAACCCAGCTAGTTGATGCCTGAAATCAGTGATGATCAAGCACCATAACTCAAGATTAACGCTTAGCGAGTGCGAGATAACTACTGAGTTGGCCCGATGCCGACTGATGCGAGCCCATAGACGAAGCGAGTTGCATCATAGATTTAAGCCCCTGCCATTGCTGCTTTTGGGTATCCGTTAGTGGTGGCTCGGAATTTAAATAATCCGTTAATTGACCAAGGACTTTGGTGGCTTTTTGAGCGAGCACTGGCGACTGAGCATCATCCATATTGGTCAAAACGTTTTTTGCATCGACCAAGGTATTTATCAGGGGGTTGTTCGGTGATTTTTTGGCTAATGATTTGAGTTCATCATCTAAGAAATCTTGCAGCGACTGCTTGCTCGGCGTGGTTGTGCTCGGAACTGTAATACCGTTTTTCGATAAACGGTCGAGTTGCACGTCCGATAAAATGCCGTCTTTTTGTAAACGTGACACTAATGCGGGAATATCGGCGACACCAAATTTGCCATCAGCAAAAAAATCCTTCGCCATCGACTGAATTTTCTGTGCACGTTGCGCCCGTGGCGACAGCGCTATCTCATCGGCTTTACCAGTGTCGGGTTTAGCGGCATCCGTCTGAGTTTTCTTGGTCTCAGTGGTCGCATCGGTTTTAGCCGTACTCGTCTTTTGGCTATTGGCACCATAGGCATCGGCGATACTGGTACTGCTGCGATTAAGATTGAAGGCATTTAAAATAGAATTCATCGTCAAAAATTCGGCGTCTAAGACTCAATGAAAGTTTTAAAGCAAAAACTAAGCCAATCAAGTATTAATCTGTGCAGAGCCTGAATTTTCGGGTAGCGAACAGCACCAGTAGCTTTATCTCTAGGACTGTAAATCTTCAATAAGGGCAAGACATTGCCGCCTCAACAAATCGAGTGCCTCGGCATCCATCTGCACTTTATTTAGTAAGGTTTGCTTCAAGGCTAGGGCTTCATGCTTAATCGCCTCTCCCAGAGCCGTCAGAGTGATCAATTTTTTCCGCTCATCTTCAACGCAGGCCAAACGCGTGATCAAGCCTTTTACCTCTAACCGCTTAACGATAGGCGTTAGCGTCCCCATATCGAGCTTAGTCGCCATTGATAGCTGGGTTTGGCTACAGCCATTTTGACGCCACAGGGTTTGCATCACCAGATATTGAGGGAAAGTTAACTCGTATGCCTCGAGTAAAGGCCGATAAGCACGCACTAAGGCATTGCTCGCAGAATATAACGCGAAGCACACATTGTCGGATAAACACAGGGCATCACTTGGCTCGGGGTTCTGTACCTCTGAATTTTGTGGCGCTAGGCTTTGTGACTCAGGGTTATGTGGCTCTGGGTTTTGACTCTGCTCTTTAGATCCGAGCTCTGGGTGAGATAAACAATTTTGCACGTTTAAGCGCCTGTCATTCAAACATAGCGCTATCTTATCCGATCCGCCCCATCGCATCTAGTTTGCGCGCAAAGTATTTGCATTGTGTCATGAAGCCACGTAAAGTTGACGCAGTTAGTTTGCGCACAAACAAAAGGTTAATTTTCTATGAATAGCACTATTACCGAAACCCGTGAAATCCATTTAGCCAGTCGCCCTGAAGGCATGCCTACGGCAGAGAACTTTGCTTTAGTAAATAAACCCTTATCACCGCTCGCCGATGGCCAAGTGTTGATAAAAAACCTGTGGATGTCGGTCGACCCTTATATGCGCGGCCGCATGGTAGATCGTAAGAGTTATGTTCCGCCCTTCGCCTTGAATCAAGTCTTAGAAGGCGGCGCGATTGGTGAAGTTATCGCGTCTAAAAACAGTGATTTCCCTATAGGCACTAAAGTCAGCAGCATGTTAGGTTGGCGCGAGCACGCCGTCACCGATACGACTGGACTGACCGCTCTGCCGCAAACCGAATTAGACTGCTCACATTTTCTCGGCGTGCTGGGTATGCCCGGCATGACAGCGTGGACGGGACTGACTCGCATCGCAGATTTAAAAGCGGGTGAAACCCTGTTTGTTTCTGCCGCATCAGGCGCAGTTGGCAGTGTTGCTTGCCAGATTGGTAAACTGATGGGGGCTCGCGTAATCGCCTCTGTGGGTTCAGACGAAAAAGCGGAATTGCTGCGAAGCTATGGTGTTGATGCCATCATCAATTACAAAACCTATGGTACTCTAACCCAAGCGCTCACAAAAGCCGCGCCAGAAGGGATTGATGTGTACTTTGAAAACGTCGGTGGTGAGCATTTAGCCGCAGCGCTGAGCAATATGAAAGATCATGGACGTATCGCCGTTTGCGGTATGATTTCGCAGTACAACGACACTGCGCCAACATCTGGTCCAGACAACTTGGCCCTGATAGTGATGCGTAAACTTAAGTTAGAAGGTTTTATAGTATCCGAACATTGGGCGCATTATCCTGAGTTTGCCGTGAAAATGGCTCAATGGTTAGCTGAAGGTAAAGTCAAAGCCGAACAAACCATTTATCAAGGGCTTGAACAAGCACCAGATGCCTTTATCGGTCTGTTTGAAGGTAAGAATCGCGGTAAAATGTTGGTGAAATTAGCGTAACTCGCCATCAAAGCGACATAAATGCTCAGTTTTAGATAGCAAGACTCAGTTTTAGATAGCAAAAAGTCGGTATAACGCGAGTTGTACCGACTTTTTCTATTTGATAGTCAACTGTTTATCTTTTAACGGATTAGCCCTTCCACAGTGCAGCTTCAATCAAGTGAGCCACCTTCTCCACAGCAGCCTCGCCAGCGGCAATCGCCTCATCGGCACGGTGAAACTCCATAGTGCCGATATTGCCAACCTCAGGCACAATACAAATATCTGGCGGATCGCCCATCAAGCGCGCCCGTTTATGTCTTTGCTCTAAAATGCCCATAGATTGCGACATTACAGCAATCATGCCAGGATTCGATTTAGTGCCAAGTGAAAACTTATCGGTCAGATTGCTGACATAATCTCGGCCACGGGCAAACAAATCCATAAATCCAGTTTCTTGTCGCGCAGGCATATCCATTTCAGCTTCAACGTTTTTTTGGCTCGTCATGCTCACCGGCAATACTTGGATGCGACCAGAATGATAACCATATAAATCCACGGCTATCACCACATCAACGCCCATGGCACGGCTGACAGAAACAGGCACTGGATTCACCACAGCACCATCGACAAGCCAGCGGTCACCTTGTCTCACGGGCGCCAAAATCCCCGGCATAGAGCAAGAAGCGCGCACCGCTTGACGTAAATCCCCTTCAGTAAACCAAATCTCCTGCCCGGAGTACAAGTCGGTCGCAACCGCCGCAAAGGGACGATTGAGGTTCTCAATATTCACATCCCCTATTCGAGCTTGCAGCACATCAAATACTTTATCACCGCCGATAAGACCGCCTTTACGCCATCGAATGTCCATCAAGCCAAGCACGTCCCAGCTCGAGAAACTCCGAACCCATTCTTCTAATTCAGGTAAATGGTCATGGGCGTACGCGGCGCCCACTAAAGCGCCCACCGAACATCCCGCAACTTTATCGGGTTTGATCCCCATGGCGGCAAGACCATTCAACACGCCAATGTGCGCCCAACCTTTCGCAGCGCCACTGCCCAAGGCAATACCAACCGAAGGGGTTGTTCCGTTAGCCATAAATCATTCTCCTGTTACTCAATCCACTACACGATAACGTAAAATCCTTTCATATCCACTGTCAATTGGTGAAGCCAAGGCAATTAAGCACTTGTAACATCGATGTAAACAAATGCCGGCAACTAAGTGTAAATGACACACTTTCGCGATAAATCCATGCGTGAAGCAGAGATAATCATCGATGTGGATAGCTGAGTTAGGGCGATTAAGGCTATAATCTGCCCTTACTAAGATTTAGGGGATATACCTTTGCAATTTACCGATTTTTCTCTGGACCAGCGTCTGCTTCAAAGCATAAAACATATGGGGATCACAGAACCCACCGCCATCCAGGAACAAGCACTGCCTATCGCATTGGCAGGTAAAGATTTAATGGCGTCATCAAAAACGGGCTCAGGTAAAACCTTAGCGTTTTTGTTACCCGCATTGCAAAGAGTCATTTCTACCCGCTCACTGTCAAAACGCGATCCTAGAGTATTGATTTTATTACCGACCCGCGAACTAGCACATCAAGTGTATAGTCAGCTTCGCTTGCTGGTCGCCAACACCCAATACAAAGCCATCAGCGTTCTGGGCGGTGAAAACTTTAACGATCAAGCTAAAGCCCTAGCGAAAGAGCCGCATTTCATTGTCGCGACGCCAGGTCGTATCGCCGATCATTTAGAGCAAAAACATCTATTCCTAAATGGCTTAGAATTACTCGTGCTCGATGAAGCCGACCGTATGTTAGATTTAGGCTTTGCCCCGCAGTTAAAAGCCATCAACGATGCTGCCGATCATAAACGTCGTCAAACGCTGATGTTTTCTGCCACATTAGATCATGACGAAATCAATGATATCGCGGCAACGCTGTTAAAAAATCCAGCGCACGTAGCGATTGGCGCGGCTCACTCTGAGCATAACGACATTCACCAACGTATCTTTTTATGTGACCACTTAGACCATAAAGAAGCGTTATTGGCCCGTTTGCTCAAAGATGAAACCCATAAGCAAGTGATCATCTTTACCGCGACACGCCCAGATACAGAGCGCTTAGCCGCTAAATTAACTGCGCAAGGTTTTGCAACCGCCGCACTGAGCGGTGATTTAAAGCAAGCCGCACGCAACCAAATCATGGACCAATTTGCCCGTGGCCAACAACAAGTCCTAGTGACGACCGATGTCGCCTCTCGTGGCCTTGATTTGCTCAATGTGTCCTTAGTTGTTAACTTCGACATGCCTAAATTTGCCGAAGAATACGTGCATCGTATCGGCCGTACTGGCCGTGCTGGGGCGAAAGGTGATGCGATATCGCTCGTCGGGCCTAAAGATTGGGACAACTTTAAGAAAGTCCAAGTCTTCCTTAGAAAGACCTTTGAGATCAGTACGATTCCAGGTCTAGAAGCTAAATTTAGTGGTCTAAAAAGCAAAGCCAAACAGACACCAGCAAAACGTGTTGCTAAAGCCGAGCTTGCTAAAGGTAAGAGCAAAAGAACTAAAGCAGCCACACCTGCGCCTTCACGGGATAAGCGTTTTATCACGGGCGTGGACATTGGCGATGCACCAATGCGTAAAAAGCCTGCTGCGGCGAATTTACTGCAAGACAATGATACAGAAGAAGTTTAGAACAAATTAAAGCATACATGCCGGTGGATTTAACATCAGATTTTATTTCTGATACACAACACATTGGCTGATCGAATACTGGGAATTGACGCACTAAGCGCATCAGTCTGTCGCCAAGCGAATCAAAAGCACAGGGTAAACACTGATCCTCACGTCATTTCCAGCTACAATAGCGCTATTATCGATATTTTGAAGGTGTAACATGAGAGTTTGTGGTGTTGAATTAAAAGGTGGCGAAGCCATTATCAGTTTATTGAGCTATGAAGGTGAAACCTTCAATGTGCCAGAATGCCGTAAGGTGTCTTTCACCGTTTCCCAATCTGCTACCACAGAAGCCATTCGTGAGTTTCACTTTGCTTTTCATAAGCTTATGCAAGATTATCGAGTTGATGAAGTTGTCATCATTGAACGTGAACAAAAAGGTAAGTTGGCGGGCTCAGCCACAAGTTTTAAACTTGAAGCAGCGATTCAATTAGGTGAATTACCTGTCAGCTTACTGTCTCCTATCACTATCAAAGAGCAAAACAAGCGCAATCCACCACAGGTTGATTTCGATAGTTTAGATCTTAAAAAAGTGCAGCAGTTAGCTTTCGAAGCCGCTTACGCCCAGCAAAATCGCCGTATTTTCGGCAAAGTTTAAGTAATGCGATGACTCAGGCTCCGAAGTCATTCGGAGCCAAATTCCCTATGAATCCATTAAAATACTTAAGCGGTTACAGCCCAGATATCCAACAGCAGGTACAGCAACATCTTGATGCTGGCACATTACCCAAGCTACTGTTGAAACGTCATCCTGTCATACATAGCGTTCGCAGCGATAAAGCGCTGTACGACTACACCCAAGCGATTAAAAACCAATTTTTACGCCAGTCGTCCCCGCTCTCAAAAGTGATCTTTGATGACAAAATTAACATTAGTCATCATGCACTTGGCTTACATTCCTACGTCGCGCGAGTTCAAGGCAATAAAATCAAAGCTAAGAACGAAATTCGCATCTCTTCACGTTTGAAGCGTGTACCGGAACCCTTATTGCGTATGGTCGTGGTACATGAATTAGCCCATTTAAAAGAAAAAGATCACAACAAGGCTTTCTATAATTTGTGTACTCATATGGAGCCGGATTATCACCAGTTTGAATTTGATTTACGCTTATTATTGACCTGTATCGACGCCAACATATCCCCTTATTCCGCAGATAAAGCCGACACCTGACCTTAGTATATTTTTCGCCCAAAACTTGACTGATAATAGTTTTCATTTAGAATATTGAAGTATCTCACGCTGCAGAATTCAGTAACGACAATGACGAAACAGAATATCGATAAACTTTTGAGCAAGTGGTGTAAAAAACAAGCTAAAAAGTTACTCAAAACACAGGCAAGATCTGTTTCAAGTTCAGGAAAAGCGATTCCATCCTTATCTCATCTGAACACCCTGACTGATAAATCTTTGACGAATAAAAAAGCTCAGCGCAAACACCTCACCAAATTACTCACGAAACATATTTCACAACAAGAATTTGCCCATAGCGATAAATCCGCACTCAAGAAACAGTTAAAACTAGCGAAGGCTACGTTTATTGCTGCTAATGATGCGACATTTTCATCGACTATGATTACTCGGCTCACTCCTTTACCCACAGAACACAGCTTTGCATTACGTCCTTTTAAAAAGTCTCCCTGCGGTGGCTGTCCCGCTCTAAAAGGTAAACTGTGTAAGTGTGCATTAAAAGTGATGCAAAGACGCCAAGCAAGCTGATAGACGCTATTTAACGCTAGGTATTTAGTTCTGTTCATTCCCTAATAAAGCGTGCTAGTTAGCTTTAAAGGTCATCAGCTGCCAAATTGAGTCTTTTATTGTCCAAGAGAATAACTTGCTAACAGAAACTCCTCAGAACCGCTCCATTTATCCCCCGAGTTTTTATCGCCACAACTACGAATCGAATAAATTTTAAAGCTTCCTTACAACTCGAAGAATACTTGTGATAGCAGAAAAATATCTACAACAAGAAGAATGATGGAAACAAAAATGCCGATGAAATTTACATTTCATCGGCATTAATAAACTCTTCAAGAAAAGCCAGTACTCTCGTTTATTCAGACTTGGCGAGATTAACTCTATTAGCCAAGGTTCATCATAGCTTCACGACTCTTCACCATATTGGTAAATGTGCGTAAGTCTTGATTCGCTAACTTGCTAGACATAGGAATATCCGCTTTCAACGGGTCAACAGGTTTACCATTGATATGGAATTCATAATGTAAGTGTGGGCCCGTTGAGCGACCAGTATTACCTGATAAAGCAATCACTTGGCCTCGAGTCACTCGCTGACCTTTACGCACAAGCGCCTTAGATAAATGCAGGTAACGGGTACGATACTTACCACCGTGGTCAATCACAATATACTTACCAGCGAACTGGTGATCAGTCACTAAACTAACAACACCATCACCAGGGGCAATTACTTTAGTGCCTATTGGCACTGAAAAGTCGGTTCCGTTATGGGGTGAAATACGGCCCGTAATAGGATGCTTACGATATGGATTAAAACGAGAACTCATGCGAGGTTGTTTAGCTAATGGATAACGCTGGAACGCACGTACTAAACTCTGCCCCTTGGCATCGTAATAACTGCCGTCAGTATATTGAAATGCACTAATTTCAGAACGACCAGTTTTAATACTCACGCCTAAAATTTGGCTACTGCCCGTCGCTTCACCTTCAACATATTGATCATTTACCAAAACAGAGAATTTATCGCCAACGCGTAAATCACGGGCGAAATTCAATTTTTCTTTGAGTAAATCTTCAATCCGCTGAATGTCAGCCGCAGCTAAACCCATTTTTTGTGCAGAGACGTAAAATGAACCTTTAATATCGCCAGATATAATACGATTTTGCCAAACGCCTTCAACGTTGACTTCTTCAACATTAAAACTGCCGTCTTCATAACGTGTAAACACCACTTGGCGAGCGGCGTTAAAATAAAGTTCTAATTTCTGTAATTGGCCTTCGTTATCGAGCCAAAATTGCATTCTGTTACCAGGCAATAAGGTATCAAGTGCCAAAATATTTAAATCAGCTTCTAACACCTTATACATGGTCTGCTGATCAACACCCGCTTTCGAAAATAACCCACTTAAGGTATCACCAGAAACGATAATTCGCTCAAACTGTGGAGCGTTATTAATAAGGGTTGCTTGATCTTGGACTTCAGGTTCAGAAACTTGGGGGAGAATATTTTCAATATCGAGGACAACAGGGATACGCTGAGCAGTTGGCACAACATGACCATTATTCGGCATTAACATAGCAGCGCCAATCAACAAACCACCCATTAATAGAATGTTTTTTTGAGTCGATGATAAGTTCTGCAAACGGGTTTGCGATAAGTTGATAAAGTTGGGTTTGCCTGTCTGCAACGCTTTTCACCTTTCGTTAACTTTGCGTTTTATTTTTGAACCAGTCCCTATGAGGGAAGCCCGAATTTTTTCCAACTTATCCCAAAAATCCCATTATGACAAATGCTATTTCGTACTTTTACCTGACTATTAACAAGAAACATGCGCCAGTTGGCATTTTCAACTCAGTTTGCGCACATTATCCTAATGTTAAACACGCAAGAGCCACAATAAATAACATATACAAAACAGCAGGTTATTTATTGGATTCTGAGAGAACGAGCGACTAAGGTAAAACTATCGTCATTTCGCTCCCATGTGAGGTTTTATTGATGTCGATGCGAGTATTTATCTGCTCTTTCATCTCAGAAACGTGCGAGATCACCCCTATCATGCGACCTGAAGACTGCAGATCCATCAAGGTTCGAATCGCCAATTCCAATGAATCTTGGTCTAAACTGCCAAAGCCTTCATCGATAAATAAGGTGTCGAGTTTGATCCCCCCGGCATAAGCTTGCACCACATCGGATAGCCCTAACGCCATGGACAAGGCCGCCATAAAACTTTCGCCGCCGCTTAAGGTTGCCACAGGGCGCACTTTTGAGGTGTAGGCATCTTCCACTTCTAACTCGAGCCCAGACGCCTTGTTGCCCTTTGCTCTATCTTCCTTGCGCAGCAAGCGATAACGTCCCTTACTCATCAGATGCAGCCTATGGCTCGCTTCGAGTAACACATCGTCGAGCAGTACGCTTAATACAAAACGCTGCAAACTGATCTTATTGCCTGTTTTCCCATTAGCCACATCGGCAAGCGTGCCGATAACTGCATATTCATCGTCTAACGCCTTAGCTTTCGTATCTGCAATACTGAGCTGGGTTTGAGTTTGGGTCAGTAGTACTGTGCGAGTGTGAAGCAGCTGCCATGCCTGCTCTGCTGCGTATAATGCTTGCTGTGCCGACTCAAGCTCGGCAGCGAGCTTAATGCTATCGGGTGGCACTTTATCTTTGAGCCTCAGCGCTAACTGCTCGCACTGCGCCTTGGTCAAAGCACTGCGCTGCTGGTAAGCCTCAATCTCGCTGGCTAATGCATGCAGTTGCTCTTCATCCAGCATGGCCGCAAATAAGGCCTGTTGGTCGGTAAATCCCGCTGCGACTAATTGCTGATTGAGTTGCTGCTGGGCACGCGTTTGCTGAACTAATGCCGCCTCAGCGGTATTTTCGGCACCATTAAGCGCCGCTTTAGCTGCAACAAAGGTTTGCCCTGTTTGTTGCTGAAGCGCCCTCACGTCAGCAATCTGCTGTTTAATCTGGCTTATTTGTTGCTGGTTTTGCGTGATTGCTGCGGTTAATGCCTCAAGCGTTGCAAGCGCAGGTGGGACGCTTTGCTGCATGTGCGCTAACTGCCCCTGCAATAAATCCACTTTAGATTGCAGCGCACTGTCGTGTGTTAGTCCTTGCTCCAGCTTTTGTTGCAGATGCGTTTCCTGCGCGTGCAACAATACAATTTCTTGCTGTAACAGCTGTAAATCTTGATGAGCTTGCTCAGCTTGTCTGAGTGAGAAAGCATATTGCGACAAGGTATGCGCATGTTGACCTTGAGAAATATCAACCGCTGTGCCCAATTGGGCCGCGAGATCTTGCGCTTGTTGCTGCAAGGTTTCTAACTGTGTCTGTAATCCGCGATATTCCGCTCTGGCTTTGCTCAGGATATCTTGGGCCGTCGTTTCAGCGTCTTGGGCCAATTGCAGCGCTTCATCACTTGGGAGCGGCTCTTGGCTCTGTGCTGGCTGCGGATGGATTTTGCTGCCACAGACGGGACAAGGTTCATCTTGCTGTAATTGCCGCGCTAAAATGGCTGCCTGTCCTTGGTGCCAAGTTATTAATAAGGCTTTATGCGCAACCTGTGCTTGCTGATGCTCGGCATTGAGTTGTTGCCCTTGCGCTTTCGCCTCGGCAAGTTTTGCCTTTGTCGACGATACCCTTGCCGCCACTTGTTGCCATTGCTGATAAGTCGACAATAACTGCTGTTGCTGCTGGTGCGCCTGTTGTAATGAGAGGCGAGTGTCGCTATTGGCCTGCAATGGTGGCAAAGCCGATTCCAGTTCACGGCGTTTTTGGGTTGCGGCGGTTAACTCATTTTTACTGTTCTGAAGCTGTGCTTTAGCCCTAACTAACTGCGCTTGCTCTTGCTCGAGGGTTTTATTGAGTCTATCCAGTTCCCTAAGCTGCGGTCCCAGCGCATTCAGTTGCTGTTTGGCTTGTTCCTGCTCAAGTAGCGACGCTTCCAATACGGGTAAGTCTTGCGCTTTGAGCTCGGCATCATCAAAGGCTTGCTTGGCCTGAGTCAACGCCGTTTGCGCATGACTAAAGGCGAGACTGGCGGCTTTTGCTTCTTGTTCACGGGCTAAAAACACCTCAACCATAGGCGCTAAACGCTGCGCTTGTTTAGCTAAGTTCAGTTTGTGGGTTTGCGCGACTATGCTTTCTTGCTGCGCCTCGAGCGCTGCTCCCGTTTGAGTTAAAGTATCAAACTGCGCAAATTCAGCCAGTAAATGCTGGGCGGCATCGCTGGCTTTAATGATTAATTGTTGCTGCTGTAATGCCTGTTCCTTGGCACTTTGAGCGAGCGCAAGTTCAGGTGTGAGCTTGGCTAATTCACTGCTAAGCTCATCATCGGATGCTAGGCCCGCACTTTGTAAAATACCATCGCGGCGACTGCGTTGATCTTTCACTAAGCCGCTAATATCGGCAGCCTTATTTTTTAAGGTATCTTCAATCCGACGATAAATATGCGTTTGAAATAACTGACTAAATATCAGCTCACGCGCTTTAGAGTCCGCCATTAATAATTCGCGAAACTTACCCTGAGGTAATACCATCACTTGGCGAAACTGCTCCACATCGAGCCCAGTTAAGGCTTCAATCTCAGCGGTGGCCTCAGACACTTTACTGGCAACTAATAAGCTTTCATTGCCATCGGCGTCAATTTTAAAGAGCTGCGCTTCAGGCTTTTGCACTGTCGAGCCGTCACCGCTTTTCTTAACTCTGTCTTGCTCTGGCACCCGGCGAATACGATAGCTGTTACTGCCGAGCTGAAAACTGAAAGTGACTTCTGTTAGTAAACTATCGTCGGCCATATCGCAGCGCATCTGGCTACCTTCACGCTCATTACCTGTGGTTTTGCCATAAAGCGCAAAACAAATGCCATCGAGCAAGGTCGTCTTGCCCGCACCTGTGGGCCCGTTGATGAGAAATAACGGATTGGTTCCAAGGGCGGTAAAATCAAGTGCCTGAGTCGATGCAAAGGGACCAAAGGCTGACATTGAAAGGCTAAGGGGTCTCATGCTTGGCGCTCCTCATTGTGTAGCTTAGTCAGGAGGTCATCCATCACGGCTTGTTGTGCCTGCGTTAATGACTCGCCAGACACCTGGGAGAAAAAGTCACAGAACATGTCCATCTCGCCTTTTTTGATATGATCCCGGCTCAAAGCAACTTGCTGCTGCCCCGCCATCAAGCCTGTCCGCTCTAAATGCAGCACATTAGGGTAGACGGCCCTAAGTTTACCCATAGCGTCTAAAATGGCATGTTTATCGAGGAGCCTGACCATGAGGTAATCCTCACGGTTTGCATCCGTTTTACCTTGGGCGAGTAAAGTGTCTAACTCCCCTTCTAAGATGCGAACATCACGCATCGACGTTAACGGCAATAAACGGATATCAATCGGCGCTTGCGCGCCCAGTTCGACTAAGGTCACCGACTTGTGTTGATGTTGTTCGCTAAAGGAATACTTCAAAATCGATCCTGAGTAACGCACATGCTCGGCGCCTTTATATTGCGGTCCGTGCAAATGCCCAAGGGCGGCATAATCAAAATCAGTAAAGAGCTTTGGCGATATTTTATCGGCGCCACCAATACTGAGCGGCCGCTCTGATTCGGATTCGCTGCCACCATCCAAAAAGCAATGGCTGATCACCACTTTGGGTAAACCTTGGCTATCGTGCTGACGCACTTTTTCCAGCAATACATCCATGGCCATTTCGTGGCTCGATGCCTCACACTCAAACACTTGGCGAACTGTTGCAGGTTCAGCGTAAGGCAAGGGATAAAAAACCACATCACCGCTTGTACTCGACAAAGTAATAGGATGAATGTCAGCACTCAAAGGCCCAATAATATGTAACCCGCTTGTCGCCATTTGTTTTGCCGCAAACCCTAAGCGCTCGTGGCCATCGTGGTTACCGGCAATCATAATAACTTGCAGGCCTAAATCTTGTACTAAACGGTTGAGTACATCATCTAACAGCGCAACCGCGTTTGCTGGCGGAATCGATCTGTCATAAATATCCCCCGCCACAATCACAGCGTCCACCCTATGCTCAGCTGCTAAGGCAATAATTTGCTCGAGCACAAAGGCTTGATCATCCAGTAATGACTGATTGTGTAACTGACGACCTATGTGCCAGTCCGAGGTGTGGATAAATTTCATAATCGCTCTTTTAAAGAAGTGGTAGCGCTAAACCCGAGTATGTACCAGCACATCAATGCAAAAAGAAGGCACACGAGATAAACACTGCACGCATGTAAATCGGGTTAAATCGTATTAAATAAAAACATCGCGTTTACATGCACAGAGAAAAGTGAGAAGCCTAAAAAGTGCATTAAAATTGACAAGTTATACTATTCAAAAACCTTGAAAGAGTACACCTATTGCAAAGTAGGAGGGATATTTAGATCATCTTTAGAGGATATTCTGAGCGATTTCCACCTCAGCTTCACTTTTAAGCCAAGGAGGGCATCACTCAGATAATATCAATTAACTTAAGCTTACGCGCCAAGATTAACTTATTCACCGCTTAAGGCTAAATTTATTAATAATAAACAATCTATTAGAACAAGTGATATTGCGTTGCTAGGAGTTTAAAGCTCATAGCAAGGGACATAGTGACCACTAGCGGCTTGATGATCTTAGTGCCTTTAGTCACAACCAAACGTGACCCCAAAGTCGCACCAATCGCTTGCCCAGCCAGCATGACTAACCCCAATAACCAAATCACTTTACCACCCAAGGCGAAGAAAATCAGCGAAGCTATATTGGTTGAGAAATTAAGTAGTTTTGCATGGGCAGTCGCCTTCGCCAGACCAAACCCCGCCAACGATACAAATGCCAGCGCAAAAAAGCTTCCCGTACCAGGACCAAAAAAACCATCGTACAATCCCACGCCTAAAGCAGCAGTAAAAGCAAATGCGGTAGGTGTCAGCACTTGATGCTTATCGTCTTCAGAAATCTTTTTCGAAAATAAGAAGTAACAACCAATTGCCAAAATCAAGAATGGCAACATTAATTCCAGCACTTTAGTATCGACGAGTTGAACGAGAATCGTGCCTAACGCCGCGCCAATAAACGCACAAAACAAGGCTAATTTAACGGATTTAAGATCCACTAACCCTTTGCGGACGAAATACAAGCTCGCAAAAAAACTACCACCACAGGCCTGTAGCTTATTTGTGCCTAAGGCAACCGCAGGCGGCAAGCCTGCCCACATGAGTGCAGGAATCGTCAACAAGCCACCACCACCGGCGATAGAGTCGATAAAACCAGCCACCATAGCGACGGCAAAAAGTATCGCTGCGATCTGTAGAGTCAGTTCAAATTCCATAATGATTTATTATTCTTCAGATAAAAAATGGAGTAATTGCTGAGCATTAGACTGCGTTTGCCAAATAAACGCAAAGGAGTTATTGTCGCCACTGCGTGAGCTAAACTCACGCAAAATCTATAATCCGGTTCGGATTTGCCCAGTTATAGGAGATAAAATGTTGACCGAACTGCCGCCACTCAATTCCCTCCGCGCTTTTGAAGCCGCCGCGCGCTTGCAAAGTATGACACTGGCAAGCAAGGAGTTGCATGTCACCCATGGTGCGGTCAGTAAACAAATCCGAGTATTAGAGGATTATTTGGGTTTTGCGCTTTTTGTGCGCTTACATAAAAAAGTCAGTTTAACCGATGAAGCCAAGCGCTATTTGCCCCATGTCCAAGCCGCGCTGCAAACCCTGTCAAGTGCAACGAGTGACCTACGCCGCCAGCCTTCTAAGCCACAAACCTTAGACATCAATGTGCTGCCAAGCTTAACCATTAATTGGCTCATCCCGAGAATGGAGCAGTTTAAGTCACGCCATCCGCACCTTTATGTCGATTTGTCGATTGGTGACTTTGCCGTGGACTTTAGCCAAGGCCGTTATGATATTGCGATTCGCAGCTGCACAGCTATTCCTAAGGGCGCGAATTATATCAAACTGATGGATGAGGATTTGTGTTTGGTTTGCGCGCCTTCGTTAGCGCCAAAACTGCAAAATATCGAAGATATCAATCACGTCACCTTACTGAAACACACGACAAGACCCGAACTGTGGGAATATTGGGCAGAAAAAGTGGGCCTAACACTCACTCAAGCACAAACCTTTGGCGTCGAGCATTTCTACATGCTGAGCCAAGCCGCCGCGAGTGGCATGGGGGCAGCGCTTATTCCGCGATTTTTTATCGAAGAGCAATTGGCAAACGGCAGTTTAGTCATTCCCTTTGACGCCCCTTTTACCAGCCCCTATCGCTATTACCTGCTCACACCCAAATCCCCTAGCCTGCCGTTAAAAGCCCAAGCTTTTATCGACTGGTTGTTAGAAGTGTTTGCCCCTTATCGCCACTAAACAACATTTGGAATGTCACCATTCCAGCAAAGTGCAATAACGCTATGTGAGCAAAATAAGACTATTGAGTACTGAAAACAAGTGCAACAAATGGGCGCAAAAAAACGGCAATAAAAAACCACCAAGAAGGTGGTTTTTTAGACTCAAAGGTCAAAGCAAATCAGCATCAGTGATTGCAATGAGCACCGTGGACATGCTCATGGTCATCATCTTCCATAAACTCGTCATCACCGTCTTGGTGTTGCATTACGCCCCAACCGTCGGTCATGCCACCGAATTCAGCGGCAAAATCATTCAACATGACTTCTTGCTCAACCAAAGTGTCGTAATCAGGTACCATATTGAGGCAAACAATGATTTCCCACTTGCCCAGCTCATCATTCAGATTCAGCTCAAGCTCGCCTTGCAAGTCAGAATTTGTGAGTTCTTCTAACGCCGTTTCAGCATCACGTTGGTCATCAAAAACCAAAAAGAAATCAACATCTAACTCTTTTGTTAAATCGATTCCTGCTTCAGCCATTGCGGCCAGCATTTTACCATTGTCATCATCTGGAAATTGCATATCTTGCTCCACTGTTTCAGGCTTATTCTGCCGCAATGATTTGAACTGATTCACCATTAAAGCTGACGATATCGCCCGCAATAATTTTTTTACGCTTACGAGTTTCAACTTCACCGTTCACTGTGACTTGACCTTCCTCGATAAAATGTTTGGCTTCGCCGCCGGCATTGCTCATGCCCTGCACTTTTAATACTTTGTACAATTCAATGAAATCTTCGCCAGAATGCAAAGCCAATTGATTAATTTGCGCCACTTAATACACGCCTTCTAAAAATAAACCTGCGGCATTATACCAGCACCGCATAAAATCCGCTGAAGATAATTTGGCTAGAGACGTCTTTCATCGGCAAGTAAGCCGAAGACCGATTCATCGAGCCAGTTATCACCGACTTTGAATTGCTGCCTGAGTAAGCCTTCAAACCTGAAGCCACACTTTTCAAGAACCCGCGCCGATGCATGATTATCTTTGGCGCAATGACCAACAAATTTATGCACATTAAAACTTAAGCAGGCCCAATCAATAACCGCCATTAAGCTCTCAGTCGCATAACCTTTGCCGTGGCCCTCTGCGGCCAGTAAGTAACCCACTTCTGCACGCTGCTCATCAAGGCTTTGACAATAAAGGCCTGTTAATCCGACAAATTGCCCTGTATCGACGGTCTCAATCACTAAGGTGAGCCAATCGCCTGAACCGTAAAACCAAGTATCGGAGCGCTGCTGAAACTTACTGCGGATCACCTCTTGCGACTCTGGCACTCGCACATAGCGATTAATCTCAGGATCGCTGTGCAACGCATAAAAATGTTCCCAGTCGCTATCTTGTAAGCTCCTGAGTTTCAATCTATCGGTGTAGAGTTCCAGCATAGTGACTCCGTGATGAGCAGATAAAACAAAAACGGCAGCAAACGCTGCCGTATCAAACAAGCTGTATCAAATAAGCCGTAAAACTTACGCGCGGCTGGTCACTTCGAGTAAATGAAAACCAAATTGCGTTTTAACTGGACCTTGCACTTCGTTTAATGGCGCGCTGAAGACAACTTCATCAAACTCTCTCACCATCATACCAGGACCGAATGACCCCAATTCGCCGCCTTGGGCACCTGATGGGCAAGAAGAGTGCGCGCGAGCAATTTGAGCAAAATCCGCGCCTTCCAATAGTTGCTGTTTCAGCGCTTGGCATTGCTCTTCGCTGCTAACTAACAAATGTCTTGCTGTTGCCTGGACCATAGTAAAACTCCTGTGAGGATCATGAGACATTTGCCCCAAATATCATTGATATTCCCATTAAAACATCCGTTTTAACAGGTTTTGAATCAACAGTATAAAAACTTTCTGTTGAATAAAAAAGTCTTAAAATGCCGTCATTCACATCAAAGTCAAATAACGGCAAATTACGGGCTAAGCCTGTTTAGACGCTATCCAACGGTCAATTTTATTTTCCATAACCGCCATAGGTAATGAACCTGAGGTGAGGATTTGATCGTGGAACGCTTTTAAATCAAATTTATCGCCCAAGGCTTTTTCAGCGCGGGCGCGCAGTGCCAGGATCTTCAGCTGGCCGACTTTGTAAGACAAAGCTTGACCAGGGATTGCCATATAGCGCTCCACTTCAGCGACTATGTCACTTTCAGCCATCGGCGAGTTATCTTTCATGTACTGAATCGCTTGTTCACGACTCCAGCCTTTTGAATGAAGACCAGTATCCACCACTAGGCGCATCGCACGCAGCATTTCATCGGAAAGCTTGCCAAAATACTGATAAGGATCAGTAAACAAGCCCATCTCAATACCTAAGTACTCAGCATAAAGTGCCCAACCTTCCTCGAATGCCGTATAACCACTAAAACGCTGGAACTCAGGCACACCAGTTAACTCTTGCTTGATCGCAATTTGGAAATGATGCCCAGGAGCAGCCTCATGTAAAGATAAGGTCGTCATGCCCCACTTTGGCTGCGCCTTGAGGTTATAAGTGTTGATATAGAACACGCCTGGACGACTGCCATCCACCGCTGGCGATTCGTAAGAAGCACCCGCCGCAGATTGTTCTCTGAAGCTTTCAACCGGCTTGACCACGTAATCAGCTTTTGGCATCACATTAAAGTAGTTAGGTAAGACTTGATTGATTTTATCTTTCAACACCATATAACCATCAATCAAACCTTGACGATCACTGTAGAAATACTGAGGTTCGGAAGATAAAGACGCGAAAAATGCTTTCAAATCGCCCTTAAAACCGACCTGCTCACGTACCTTATCCATCTCAGATAAAATTCGCGCCACTTCACTTAAGCCAATTTGATGAATTTCATCCACAGACATAGTGGTGGTCGTATGTGAGTTAGCTAGATGCTGATACCAAGCTTTGCCGTTAGGTAAACCAGACCAACCATCAGTCGCCCGCGATTTAGGTAAATAGGTTTGCTTAAAGTAATCACGCAAGTTCGTTAACGCTGGCACGATACGCTCGGCTATCATGGCTTGGTAACGAGCTGTCAATTCCGCTTTATCTTGCTCAGAAAAACTCTCGGGGAAATGTTGAATGGGTGAGTAAAAAATACTCTGAGTCGCATCAGTCGTTAGCATAGCGTCTAACTGGGGAATAATGCGCTCTACTAACACCCGCGGTAGCACCACTTTACTTTCAATGCCTTGATTCATCCGATTTTCAGCAAGCGTTACCCACTTGATAAAACCATCAACCCTCTGTTCCCAATTACGATAATCATCGACAGTATTAAAAGGTTGCGCACTTTCGCCACTCCCAAGCTGCACCATAGTAATGACAGTGCTATAGAACTGGCTTATCGGCATAAAACGTGAAGGGAAAGTTTCGTCAACTAACGCCATATCTCGGTCATAGACAAACAGGTCATAACTTAACTGTAGATCCGCGGGCAGTTGTTTTGGATCTATCGCGCGCACCTGGGCTAAATAGTGAGTGTTAAGATCATGGCGAGCCTTGAGGTAATCCTCAGTTAAATCACCGCCGAAATCAGCGTTATAGTCATTAACACCAACAAAAGTAGCGTAAATAGGCTCAAGCTTTAGGTAATCTTTAAAATAAGCATCCACTAGCGATAAATAGCGCTGCTCTGCTGTTTGTGTTTCGCCCTGCTCAGCAACGGCATTTGATTGACTGTTTTCTTGAACTGCCGTGGCTTCAGGCTTAGAACAACCTTGAAGGGCAAAGATTAACGCTATCGATCCTGCCAATAAACCCAATTTCATTTTATTATTTCTCCTTTTTGGCCCGCTATTGCAGAACTGTTTCTATACTTAGTTCAAGGTCTGCTATCGGAGTTAATCTATGATCTACTCGTTCCGCAACTCAGGTTTCAGGGATCCAGAAACTGGAGTCTATAACCAAACCTATTTCATGGAAGTATTCAACCGAGAATGGCATCGTCATATAAGAGAACACCAAAGCTTGGCACTATTGTATCTGTGCCCTCACATTCATGAAACCGTCAAACAACCCCATTTACTCGAATTTTTTACCAAACAAGTGCAAGAAGCACTATTAAGAGCAACAGATATGATAGCTAGACTTGATCATAATCACTTCGCACTGGGTTTATTCAACATAGATGAGGAGGGAGCTGAGGTGGTGTTAAAACGAATAGAACAACAAATTTCTGATTTCAATCAAAATTTTGGTAAAAATCATAAACTGACAATCGATTATAAACTGGCCGCCTGCATTTGCTTGCCAACGCAAGAAAACAAAATCGAATCGCTCTTCAGTAATGTCAGCCAACTCTCACAAGATCTTGAAAAAAATCATGATCAATCTCAAGCTTTAATCCGCTTACAGTAAATTTTTGACATTAAATTACATCAAATAAAAAGCCCCTTACGGGGCTTTCAAATCTGATACTAAACTGCCAAGCACTTACAGTGTGATGTTATGCATACGTGCTTTCTCTTTGATATAAGAGATATAGCTTTTTGCACTCTTCTCAGTCTTTTTATCGTTGGCAGCTAATACTGCACGGTTATAAGCTGACTTGTACTGTTTCAAACTTAAATGAGCCAAAGCTAATTCGAAGTTTGCTTCGCCAGGATGATCAATACCCATAGATATGGCTTTTTCAAGCACAGGGATCGCTGCAGTGTATTGTTCATTCAAGTTCAGTAAGCGACCTTGTTTCAAGTAAGTCTTACCATCATTGCTGATAGCTGCAGCTTTACCATAATACTCAGCGGCTTGTTTAAACTCTTTTGCATTCTGATAAAAACCAGCCAAAATCTCTAGAGACTTAGCATCCTCAGCGATCAAGCCCGATTTCATATGCTTCTGATAGACTTTAGCGGCTTGATATGGAGCACCTTTCTGTGCCATCAATTGTGCTAAACGAGTAATGTTACCCGCACTATCTAAGAAACCATTTCTATAAGCTAAATCGTAAGTTGCAAGAGACTTGTCATAGTCTTCAACCATCAGATAAAACTGCGCTAATTGAACCCATAATCTGCCATCATCCGGGAATAATGGCACCATGACTTCTAACACGCCAACAGCTTTCTTATACTTCTTTTGATTGAAGTAAGAAGTTAGCTTCATCTGATATAAGCCTTTATCAGGAGTCTCAGCTAATGAAAGACCTTTATCGGCCACTTCAATCACTTTATCCCACTGTTTTAGCTCAGAGTGTGCAATACCAATACGACGATAAATTTGAGAGTCAGCTTTACAAGTAAAATCCATCCACTTGTAATAGTAAGGAATCGCTTCCTTAAATTTCTTCTCTTGTAACAGTAAATCCGCATAAAGACGCATGGTCGCAGCATGATCCGTTCCACCTAAAATATCAGCTTCAACAGCTTGTTTTAGGTACTTGATCGCAGTATCCATTTTGCCTTTCTCGGCATAAAAGTTACCTAGCATGCGTGCAACATAGGCTTTATCGAAATCGTTCTTTGCATTTGCTTCGAGCAAAATAGCAATGGCTTCGTCCAGCTGACCATTGGTATAAGCTTCAAACGACTTCTGAACTTTTTTCGCAGCGCCTTCACCTACAGCTTTAGATTGACGTTTATCGATCTCACACTTTTCAGCTGCTACCGCAGATGAAACAGATAATCCGCCACAAATAGAAAGCAATAATAGAGCTGCGATTTTATTAACATTACGCATCGTTATTTGCCTCCTTTATCTAAGGTAAAGTCCAGCTGAACCGTCTGACCTGGTTGCTTCAGTGGCTTGCCATCAACAATCTTTGGCTTGTACTTCCACTTCTTCAGTGCTCGGATCGCTTCTTTATCAAATAAACGTTTTGGCTCTGCTTGAATAACTTCAACGTCATCGATACCACCGAGTTCGTTGATAGTGAAGCGAAGTTGTACCCAACCTTCTTTACCATCACGAGCCGCAGCAATTGGATACTGTGGTTCGATACGAACGATAGGCGTTGCATCACCATCGCGAGTCATCATATTGCCTAATTTAAAACCGGTACTTGCACCACCAGCCTCTACACCACCCATATTGAACGACATTGACGTATCAATATTACTTGATGAATCAGGTGGCGTTGTATCAGGCTTCTGTGGTTGCTCTGGTGGTGGTGGTGGCTTAGGCACTACCCTTGGCTTATTCTGTGCTTTTGAATCCTGTCTATCCATAGTGATTTCAATTACAGGGGTCTCGGCCGATGTTTCGCCGCGCTGTGCGCCGCCACCGACCAAGAACGCCATAAAAGCGAACAGACCAAAAGTCACAGCAGCACCAATAATGATCGATACTAGTGCTCTTAGCATATTAATCGTTCCCCGCAGATACCGAAATTTTATCTATACCAGCTGCTTTCACTTGGTCTAGAACTTTAACAACTAAGCCGTGCATTGCGTCTTTATCAGCCTGAATCAATACAGCTGCTTCAGGAGCTTCAGCCAGCATACGCTCAACGTTTGCTGTTACACGTTCGATATCAACCTGACGGTTTTCCATCATGATCACGCCTGTTTTACTGACGCCGATAAAGATGTTAGCCGAAGGCTTTGAAGTCGCTTGTGAAGCTTTTGGTTTGTTGTAGTCCAAACCAGATGGTTTCACGAATGACGTTGTTACAATGAAGAAGATTAGCATGATGAACACGATGTCGAGCATCGGTGTCATATCAATTTGCGCTTCCTCATCTATACTGGAATGCTTTTTACGTGCCATGTTCAATCTCTCTCTAGTGGTGCGGCATGCTGTCTTTTAGCTTTTCTAAACTGATTTTCATTTTGGCATCGAGGCGAGTACTGAAGAATACTCCCGATAATGCTGCAACCATACCTGCCATCGTAGGCATAGTCGCCATTGAAATACCAGCCGCCATCAAACGAGCATTACTCGTCCCCTGAACTGCCATCACATCGAACACTGAAATCATACCGGTTACGGTACCTAACAAACCTATCATTGGACAAATTGCAACTAAGGTTTTAATAATCAGCATACGTGCATTCAAATCTTGCTTCGCTTGGGACATCCAAGCTTCACGGATGCGGTGTGCATACCAAGAGGTCGTTTCCTCTCTGGCGTCCCATGCAGCTATGATTGCTTTATGTTGCTTTGGTGATATCCAATTAAGATACCAATAACGCTCAAGCATCAATACCCACATTAAGAACAGAACACCCGCTACAAGCCAGAGGACGTCGCCTCCGGAGGCCATGAAGCCCCTGACGGAATCCCAAATGTCCATCAGGTATAGCGTCATTAGTCAGCCCTCTTCTCAGCATGTGCTGCGATAATACCAGCGCTTTGCTCTTCAAGGATCTGAACGATTGACTTACTACGGGCAACAACCACTGCATGCATTAACATTAACGGCAGAGCAGCAACCAGACCTTGAACTGTAGTGATAAGCGCCATAGAAATACCGCCAGCCATCAGTTTTGGATCGCCAGTACCAAATAATTGGATACTTTGGAAGGTTGCAATCATACCCGTTACTGTACCTAACAGACCCATCATAGGTGCGATAGCGGCCAATACTTTGATGATTGAAATACGCGCTTCCAATGCTGGAGTTTCTTTAAGAATCGCTTCATCCAATTTCAACTCTAACGTTTCAACATCAACGTCTTTGTTTTCTTGGTAAACTTTCAAGATACGACCTAAAGCGTTATTGCCAGGCTTATCGACGTTCTTACGTTGGCTATTCACGCGAGCACCAATAATAGTCATAGTGACAAGGCGTTCGATAGAGATTAATAAACCAAGTGCCAACAGAGCAATAATGATGTAACCGATAGTACCACCAGCTTCTAAACGATCTTCAAAGCTAGCTTTGTTGGTGAAGATGTTTAGCAGCACACCGCGTGCAGGGTCAACATAGAATGGCGCAGTACCTGAAGTGATTTTTTCCCAGTCAGCAACAGCGCTAACTTGGTAACCTTCTGGTTGTTGAGATAACTGCTGAATTAAACCTAACTCAGGGTTATAAACAACGTACTTGCCATCAGCAGTTAAGTTGTAAGCACCAACACGATGGATAGTCGTTGTTTTAACGCTTCCGTCGATTCCAGTAACTGAACCTTCAAACTTAACAACCTTGCCAGACTCAGCCATTTCAAACAGCTGTTCTTGCCAAAATTGCTCTAGCTCTTCAATTTTAGGTAATTGTTTACGTGCACCTAAATCAGCGATGAATTTATCACGATTTGGGTATTGAGCACTGATGTTTGAGCTTGCCAGTTTACCAGCGAAATCACCGGCTTCACCTTTAACCACACCAAACATCTCACCCAAGTCACCTTGAGCAGTTTTCAGATCTTCTTCTAACTGAGCAATTTTACGCTCGTTATCTAAGAACGCTTGGTTTAAATCTTTGCCGCGTTGTTTTTCAGCCGCTAAAGCATCTTTCTCGCGCTTTAACAGTGCAGCTTTATCACCACGTTCAGCTTGGAATTCTTGCTCACGTTTACTGTTGATTTTGCCTTCTGCAGCACGTTCAACTTTAACTTGTTGCAATAATTGGTCAATCGACTTAGGCGCATCTGCAGCGCTAGCCATACCAGCAGTTAAAGAGAAACTTGCAGCCAACACAGCTGTAGTAATTAACTTCTTCATTATTGTGCAGTCTCCGCAGCAGGAATTGGTAACGCAAATAGATCTAGAGCACCTTGTTTACGGGCAATGCGGATACCTTTAGTCAGTTCACGCAAATAGCTGTCATCTAACTTATCCCAACCCTTAGATTCTGGGTTGTACATCCAGCCAGTCTTTTGATCTAAACTCTGTGCATAAAGAGCAACACGACCTAAGTTAAAGAAGTCAACCAACACTTCTTTACCATCTAGGTTTAACTTACCTTGGTTAACAGCAACCGCGCTACCATATTCACGCTCGATGCTATAGGCATCAAGGATTAAACGGTACTTTTCGGCTAAAGTCACTTCAGCAGTATTAAGAAGGTTTTTCAGCTCATTCACACGATTAGTACGTACTTCAGAGTTGAAAGGTAAATCTAATTGAACGAATTGTTCTAATGATTCAACCATTTTAAACATTAATGGCACAACACCTTGGCGAAGTTTATCAACACCATTAATGTCGCTTTGTACTGAATCCATTGTCTTTTGTTGATCAGCAACTAAGCTGGCAACGTAATCGTTATATGATTTCAGTGATTCACGCTCATCCGCGACAGAACCATACTCAAAAAGCATGTCTTGTGCTTGATCGAAATACTTATCAACATTCTTTTGCGACGCTGCAGCATCAGCATGGATCATACTATCCGCTTTCTGCACGTCGGTAAGAGGATCTGCAACCACTAAGTTGCTGCTCGCTATTGCCAGCACGCCAACAAGTGCAGTAGCGATTTTTGTTCTATTGCTTACCTTGGACATAGTTCCCAACCAATTTGAAGTGAATAAAAAGGTTTAACTTACCAGCAACAAAACGAGAAGCAAAAAATGCTCGCCGAAAAAATTACTGTAAGTTCGTCTTTCTCTTGTGATTCTTAGTTTTTTCTTCCCTTTCCTACGCCCTTACAGGCATAGACCCGCTGGCATCATTTCACAAAATGTTGACCTGTGTCAACATTTCGGCCGACTAAAAACTAGTGTAAAGAGGCGCTATGAATAAAAAATTTTACGAAAGGTGTTTTTTTACACAAAATATCACCAATAAAGTTAATTAAATTGAGTAACCAAAATCTAAACTTAATAATAAGCAATATAAATCAATAGCATAAAAAACATCTTTCGCTCAATAGTTTTTTGTCAATTAACATCTTTCAACATGAAACGAACTCAAGCAGGTAATCTTTACTTGCATATTGATTTTGGAATAGAGGATTTTGCAGAGGATGTAGAGCACGGATTCATTAATCAAGGCAACCTTTAAGTAGCTGTCATCGAAAGATCGCTTATCTAACCTGAACTCGATGTATGGACTCCACCAACCTACAGTCGTAAGTTGGTATCGACCAAAACAAAAGGAGACCATACATGAGTAAGACTACAATAATATCTCTCGACCTTGCAAAAAAAGTCATTCAAGTTTGTAAAGTGAATCCATATGGTGAGTTGTTATTCAATAAAGCCATGTCACCACAAAAAACGAAAGACCTTCTTGCCAACTCTCCTCCTTGTGTCGTTGCTATGGAAGGCTGTGCTAGCTTTCACTACTGGGCTCGAGTCGCACAATCATTTGGGCATGAAGTCAAAGGGATGGCACCTAAAAAAGTAAAACCCTATATCAGCAATCAAAAAACAGATGCTAATGATGCTATCGGCATTGCCATCGCATCAACACAGTTAGGAATGACTTTCTGCCAGGTTAAAGACCTATCACAACAGAACATTCAAACGATTCAAATCAACAGGAAATGGTTCGACCGAACAATCACATCACTGGGTAACCACATACGAGCGTTGTGTTTTGAATATGGCGCTATCATCACGTTAGGTAAAAAGTCATTAAGGCAAGCCATCATTCACTTTATTTCGCCAGAATCAACAGACTTACCTGAGCAAATCAAACCATTGTTCATGATTTTATGGCAACAATATCAAACAACAGAAGAGCACTACAAAGCGGTAACGTTACAGTTAAAGCAGTGGGTCACTCAATCAGAACCTTGTAAACGCTTGATGAAACTCGAAGGCGTTAGTCATATTGGTGCAGCTGGCTTGCTTAGGTGACGGTCAAGGTTTTAAGAATGGCCGACATGCGGCTGTCTTCGTTGGTGTTACCCCTAAACAACACAGCAGTGGAGGTAAGGTTGTTATGATTGGAATAGATAAGCATGGTGGCGATAAATACCTGCGTTCAATCCTCTACCAAGGCGCACTCTCTGTTATATCAAGGCTACCAGTAGAGGCGAAAACCGATAAACAGCAATGGCTTATCAATTTAGTCAGGCGAGTGGGTATAAAACGTGCTTGTGTCGCGTTAATCAATAAAACCGTTCGCACCGCATGGGCATTGCTTAATTACAGAACCGAATATAACAGTCAGACCGTGTAAGATTTTGTTTTAGAAAGATTTCTAGAAAAAGTTCAGCAAAATGCATTAACAAATAGGTAAGACCAACCTTCTGAAAACCTGTTTATCCCGACAGCGTTAATAACGCTACAATCTCGATAAGGACAGAGGGTGCGAATAGATGATAGGTTAGAAGATAGCTTCTTCAATAAAAAACCGTATATACGTGCGCATCTAATCTTTTTGTCAAAGCAATAGCTAAACAGGTGGAGTCCATATACGGGATAAGAAATGTTGAACTAATAGCCCTTCAAGTGTTCGGATCTTTCGACCAAGAGAAACCCCATCACACCGGAGGGCCTATGCATAAATTAGTGGAAGTGTTTTGCGATGTCGATGATTTTTGCGCTGTTTTCATTCCAGAATGGGAAAAAACGCTGTTAACCGATGGTACACGCAAGCGTCAACGCCCTGGCCGTATGACGATGAGCGAAGTGATGACCATCATCATACTTTTTCAGATGTCTCACCCCCGTGATTTCAAGAACTTCTACATCGGCTATCTGGCCTATTTCTACAAATCCGCTTTTCCTAATTTACTCAGCTATACCCGCTTTCTTGAGGTGATGCCCAAGGCTTTAGTGCCGCTTTGCAGCTACTTTGCCAGCCTCAAGAGTGACCCTACTGGCATCGAATTTGCTGATTCAACCAGCATCAAAGTGTGTCATAACCTACGTATTAATCGCCATAAAACCTTGGATGGACTGGCGTGCAGAGGCAAAAGCACGATGGGTTGGTTCTATGG
>NZ_JAUOES010000019.1:0-98370 GCF_031932065.1 Shewanella scandinavica | reverse complement strand
TTCGGAAGCTGGATTTAAACCTGCGACTTTCGCCTGTTGTTTATAAAAGGTTGAGCCCGATAAGCTGTTTCTCTTTATAAACACATACAAAAAGTGGTTGCGGGAGCCGGATTTGAACCGACGACCTTCGGGTTATGAGCCCGACGAGCTACCATGCTGCTCCATCCCGCGTCCGATTGTTGCTGTTAATAACTGTTTGAATTCTGTCATCTAAGAATTGGCTTCGGAAGCTGGATTTAAACCTGCGACTTTGGCCTGTTGTTTATAAAAAGTTGAGCCCGATAAGCTGTTTCTCTTTATAAACACATACAAAAAGTGGTTGCGGGAGCCGGATTTGAACCGACGACCTTCGGGTTATGAGCCCGACGAGCTACCATGCTGCTCCATCCCGCGTCCGATATCTATCTGTTTTACTTTACTATTTTGCTTTAAATTGGTTGCGGGAGCAGGATTTGAACCTACGACCTTCGGGTTATGAGCCCGACGAGCTACCATGCTGCTCCATCCCGCGTCCGTCTTCAAAGCGGGGCAGACTATAACGGCAGTGCCCTTGCAATGCAAGGACGAAGATTGAAAAAGGTGGTGAACGCTTAAATATAAAGCGGGATGGGCGGCATTCATACGATTTACTTATAAGTTGGGGATTTTCCGTCGATTATCTTAGGCCAAGACAGTGACTAAATGGGGCTTTGGCTAATAACTGTTTATCTTTTATGTATCCGAGCAGGTATAATGTCGCTTTGATTTTGACTGCGTACTGATTATCCCATGCTTAATTTTTTTGCCGCCGCCCCTAAGGGCTTTGAATATAGCTTAGCCCAAGAGCTGACAGAATTTGGTGCGACTGAAGTAAAAGAGAGTGTTGCTGGTGTGTATTTCACGGCCTCCTTAGCTTTAGCGTATCGCATTACTTTATGGACACGCTTAGCCAGCCGCATTGTGTTGGTTATCTATAAAGGAAGCTGCGAGTCGGCAGAACAACTCTATAATGCAGCCTATTGTGTCGATTGGCCGGCACACTTTTCCAATAAAAGCACTTTTAGTATTGATTTCCATGGTACGGGTGGTTTTCTTAATAATACCCAGTTTGGCGCCTTGAAGATTAAAGATGCGATTGTCGATCGTTTCCGCGACGATGATATTGAGCGTCCGAATGTGTCTCGCGTTGATGCTGAATTTAAAGTCGATGCGCATTTCCGTAATGGCGTGATCACGATTGCGATGAACTTCTCGGGTCCATCGCTTCATCAACGTGGCTATCGTTCGACCACAGGTGAAGCGCCATTGAAGGAAAACTTAGCCGCTAACATGCTCGTACGCAGTGGCTGGCAAGCGGCGCCTTCGACCTTGCTCGATCCTTTCTGTGGTAGCGGTACAGTGCTGATTGAAGCGGCGTTAATGGCAGCCGATATTGCCCCTGGTCTGCAACGTAGCCGTTTTGGTTTTGAACATTGGCGTCGCCATGATAAAGCCGTGTGGCAAGAAATCGTTGAAGAAGCGAAAGCGCGTGCCTCATTAGGCGTGAAACGTTGCGAGATTAAATTCTACGGTTCTGATATCGATTCGCGTTTAGTCGCGTTGGCGAAACGTAACGCCGAAAATGCCGGTGTACTGGAGTTAATCGAGTTTAAAGTTGCGGATGCTTTAACGATAACGCCGCCTGCGGAAAGCGGCTATTTGATCACAAACCCACCTTATGGTGAGCGTTTAGGCAATGTGTCTGAGTTATTGCAGCTTTACTATCAGCTGGGCGACAAGTTTAAGAAAGAGTTTGGCGGCTGGAAAGTGGCCATGCTGTGTAGTGATATCGAACTGGTGTCATCGCTAAAGCTTAAAGCCGACAAACAGATGAAGATGTTCAACGGCGCGCTTGAATGTGCTTTTAACATCTACACCTTACATGCCAACAGTACTCGCCGTGATACGCCAGTGCTACCAGATGGCGTCGACATTGCCGATATCGCCCCTGCTTTTGCTAACCGCATTAAGAAGAATGCAAAGTTATTAGAGAAATGGGCGAAGAAAGAAGGCATCGACAGCTATCGTATTTACGATGCCGACATTCCTGAATATAACGTCGCAGTAGATAAGTATTTAGATTACGTGATTATTCAAGAGTATATGGCGCCAGCGACCATACCTGAAGCCGTGACTAAACGTCGTTTAAGCGATGTGTTATTAGCACTGCCATCGGCCATTGGCATCAATCCGAACAAGATGATCATGAAAACCCGTGAGCGTCAAAAGGGCACGAGTCAATATCAAAAGCTGGATGAGCGTAAGTTAGAGCTTATTACCACCGAATATGGCGCTAAGTTCAAGTTGAACTTAACCGGTTATTTGGATACTGGTTTGTTCCTCGATCACAGATTGACACGTCGTTTAGTCGGTCAAAAGTCTAAAGGTCGCCGCGTACTGAACTTGTTCTCTTACACAGGTTCTGCTTCTGTGCACGCAGCGCTAGGTGGTGCTAAGTCGGTAACGACAGTTGATATGTCCAATACTTATATCGCTTGGGCGAAGGACAACTTTGCCCTCAATGGCCTGCAAGGTAAGCAATATGAGTTTGTTCAATCTGACTGCATGCAGTGGATCCGTGATTGTAATGAACAGTACGATTTAATCTTTATTGATCCGCCAACCTTCTCAAATTCTAAGCGCATGGAAGATTCGTTTGATGTGCAACGGGACCATGTGAATTTATTGGCATCCTTAGTGAAACTGCTCAGCCCATCGGGCGAGCTCGTGTTCTCTAACAATAAACGTAAGTTTAAGATGGACATAGAGACGCTGACAAAGATGAACATTAATGTGAAGAACATTGATGATGTGACTTTACCTATGGACTACAAACGCAATCCACATATCCATAATACTTGGCTTATCACCCATGCCTGAGTTGACTCAAGCAGAATTAGATAACAGGCCTTATCTGCTATATCACACAGATGGCTGCCATCTGTGTGAACTTGCCGCGGCGTTATTGGACGCGGCTGATATTGGTTATCGGGTCATAGATATATGTGACGATGAATACCTCGCGCAGCGTTACGGCGTATCGATCCCTGTGCTTAAAGCTTGGGATGATAGAGAGTTACATTGGCCATTTAACGCAACGCAATTACAAGAGTTTACAGGAGCTTAGTTTGAGTCTGGTTCGTATCAATAGTGGCTCTTTAGCCTATGGTTACACTCCGTTGTTACAAAAAGCGGATTTTACTATTCAACGCGGCGAGCGCGTGTGTATTGTTGGCCGTAACGGAGCTGGCAAGTCGAGTTTATTAAAAATCTTATCCGGCGATGTGTTGTTGGACGAAGGTGAGTTCAACATCGCTGGTAATGTGACCGTGAGTCGTCTACAGCAAGATCCACCTAAAGCTGAGCAAGGTACGGTATACGCGTATATTGCGGCAGGGTTAAAGGAAGTGGGTGAGGCGCTTGAGCGTTATCATCAACTGTCCCACGATGTCGCCCATGCCTCGCCTGAGCAAATGGATCGTATGCTGAATGAGATGCAAGGTCTGCAAGAAACCTTAGATCATTATAATGGTTGGCAGCTCGATTCGCGCATTCAACAAAACTGCGAATTATTAGGACTCGATCCTGATAAATCCTTGAGCGAGTTATCCGGTGGTTGGCAGCGTAAAGTGGCGTTAGCCAGAGCACTGGTCAGCGAGCCTGATCTCTTGTTACTCGATGAACCAACCAACCATTTAGATATAGACACCATTGAGTGGCTTGAAAAGTTCTTACTCGATTATCAAGGCGCTATCGTCTTTATCAGTCACGATAGGGGCTTTATTGCCCGTATGGCGACGCGAATTGTCGATTTAGACCGTGGTGTCGTGACCTCATGGCCTGGCAACTATCAAATGTACCTTGATGGTAAGCAAGAATGGCTGCGGGTTGAAGCTGAAAAAAATGCCTTGTTTGACAAACGTCTCGCCGATGAAGAAGTGTGGATCCGTCAGGGCGTTAAAGCTAGACGAACCCGTAATGAAGGCCGAGTGCGTGCGCTAAAAGCTCTACGTGAAGAGCGAAGTGAGCGGTTAAACCGTCAAGGCAATGCTAAGATGGCGGTATCGGATACCGAACGCTCTGGTAAGTTAGTGTTTGATGTAACCGATCTTAACTTCAATCTGCCCGATAAAAATTTGGTTAAAAACTTTAATACCACAGTGATCCGCGGTGACCGCATTGCGCTGATTGGCCCGAATGGTTGTGGAAAATCAACCTTGATCAAGCTGTTAATCGAAAAGCTGCAACCGCAATCGGGCGAAATTAAAGTCGGTACTAAGCTTGAAATCGCTTATTTCGACCAATATCGTGAAGCCTTAGATCCTGAGCAAACCGTTGAAGATAACGTTGGCGAAGGTAAAAAAACCATCACGATTAATGGCCAAGACCGCCATATATTAAGTTATTTGCAGGACTTCTTGTTCTCACCTATGCGTGCCAGAACCCCTGTGAAAGCGCTGTCGGGTGGTGAAAAAAACCGTCTGTTACTGGCTAAGCTATTAATTCGTCCAGCAAATTTAATCATACTCGACGAACCGACCAACGATCTTGATATTGAGACCCTAGAATTGCTAGAGTCGCTGCTCACTGAATATCAAGGCACACTTTTGTTAGTGAGCCATGATAGGGCATTTATCGATAATACCGTCACCAGTAGTTGGTGGTATGCGGGTAATGGCCATTGGAGCGAGTATGTGGGTGGTTATCAAGACGCTGTGAATCAGGGGGCAAAGTTTTATTCTGAGGAACCTCGTTCGCAAAAGGCGGTCGAAGCTCCTGCGGTTGCAACGAAAGCGGTTGAAGTTAAGGCTGCAGAACCTGCGAAATCGGTAAAAAAACTGTCTTATAAGTTACAGCGTGAGTTAGAGTCGTTACCCACTGTGATGGAGCAATTAGAGGCTGAAATTCTCGCATTGCAGACGAGCATTGGACATGCAGACTTTTATAGTCAGGCGCAGGATAAAGTTAATCTGGTATTGAGCCAGTTGGCGGATAAAGAAAAGCAATTGGAAGTTTGCTTCGAGCGTTGGGAAGAGCTTGAGTCACTGAAGTAAACCAATAATAAAAATGGGAATAGAATTAATGAAGTCAAAGTTGGATAAAGCCCTTTCCTTGGTTGCCCTAGGTGTCCTTGGTGTATTAAACAGTGCCCATGCTGCACCTGTCTATGAAATCGTTAATATCGATAATTTTGATCTGCAAGGTACCCTTGAAGGTACTCGTAGTGGTTATGCCTTAGGTGTGAATGGCAATGATGAATTAGTCGGTATTTCAAAGGGCAAGAAAAAACTCAGCAGTTCAGATGTTGAAGGTGGCGTTATTGATGTTGCCGATGGTATCGCGCCAGAAGAAACTATTACGTATTCGATAGATAAAGCCATCATTGCTAACAACTTTGCCTTTGTTGCTAAGGAAAATGACGAAACATCTAACCCTTGGTTACCTACCTTTGACAGCATTAATGGCACTAAACCGCCAAGTGATACGGCTGTGATTAATTCAGTTGATACCTTTTATTACGGTATTAATGATGCAGGTATCAAAGTGGGCAGCATGACTGCACCTGAAAAGAAAACAGAGAATACAGCAACTACTGATGTAACAGATGATTACTGGTATTACCGTGATTATGAGTTCCGCGGTGTCGCGAAATCCGGCCAAACAGAAATTTCTTTACCGCCGCCTTATACTAAATTTGTTAATGCTGACAATACTAAAACAGCTGAGTTAGGTGGATGGTCGGCGGCAACAGCCATTAATAACAATAATTTAGTAGCGGGTTATGTTAGTACCGATATCAGTAAATATGGTAGCGATCGTGTCAATTATTGTTTAGGTACAGATAATACTTTGCCGTTGGATGTTTGCGTACAACGCGAGCAATACCCAAATAGTACTGGTACACGTAATATTCAGTATCAGACTCGTGGCTATGTATGGCAAATCGACAACAATGTTGCTATAGGCACTGAGTTACCTTTAGGCCTAACGCCTGCGACTGACAATACCTTGACCTTTACCGCTCAAGCATTGGGTTTGAATGATAATGGTGTCGTAGTGGGTCGCTCACATGTTTATCGTGGTGGTGACACCAATAATTTGCGTCAAGATGCAGCTTATTGGGCTAAAGATACTGAAGGTAAATACCAATACCATTGGATCCCTATGGTCGATTCGATTTCTAGCTCTATTGCCTATGACATCAACGATAGTGGTATTCTTGTCGGTAGTTATCGCAGCTATATTCAAGGTTATTTGCGCGACAAGTTTTTCTATTTTGATACGAATCAAGCTGATGCAACAATAGTAACCCCGAATGATTTCGCCGCTTCTACAACGGATCTTTCGAGTAAACCGAAGAGTATCAACAATAAAGGCCAAGTTGTAGGTTATATTGAGACAACATACGATAAAGAAAAACCCCGTCCTAAAGCTGGTTTCCTGTATGAGAAATCAACTGGTGAGTTTAGCAATCTTAATAAGTTGTTGACCTGCGAATCTAAAGGCTATGAAAAAGCCAGCGATGGTAGTTGGGCACGTCATCAAGTCGAAGTTCAAGATGGCTCGGGTAAAGTGCTTCAATATAACGCCGATATTTTAGTTGTTGAAGGTACAAGTATTAATGAGAATGGTGCGATTGTTGGTACAGCTTTCATTCGTAAACCTTCTTATCAATTTGATGCTAATGGCAATGTAGTTATCGGTGAAAATGGAATGCCATTATTTGAACTTAATGGTAATGGTGATCCTGTTACAGCATATGTTCCGCGTATGGTCGTGTTAAAACCGGCCTCTAGCGGTGAAGCTTGTACTGTTGATGACAACACTGATACTGGCAATTACGAACGTCAAGGTGCAGCAACCCTAGCTTGGTTATTTGCCTTGCCATTAGTGTGGTTCCGTCGTCGAATTCGTTAAGTTTTAAGCTTCAATTCAGACTTAAAAAATCGAGGTAAAATGCCTCGATTTTTTTTTAATCATGATCTCAATAGTTTAATAAATAGTCGATAAAATGGACGATTTTTTGATTGATCTTGGCGTCAAAAAGCACTATTCCTATGTGTGAAGCTTTTGCTTCTATTTTATGTAGAACAGAGGACGCTTGCATGAAAAGACAAAAACGAGATCGTTTAGACAGAGCTTTTTCAAAAGGATTCCAAGCTGGGGTTGGTGGACGCTCTAAGGAGCTCTGTCCATATGCAAATCTTGATTCGCGATCGCAGTGGTTAGGTGGTTGGCGTGAAGGTGTGGATGGCCGAGTTAATGGGCTATTTAATAAATAATTGAGTTTTACCTCATTAATTAAATAGCCCAGAATAAGTAAAGTAATGCAGCATATTGCCCTCAGATGAGGGCATTTTTATATCTGCAGTACTTATATCTTCGTGTTTTGGAGTAAGGCGGATTAGAATGTAGAGGTATCGCTAAAGACACCGACTTTAAGATCGGTTGCACTGTAGATCTGACGGCCATCCACTTCAAGAATTGCATCGGCAATGCCCATTACCAGTTTACGGTGAATAGTACGCTTGATATTGAGCTTGTAAGTGACTTTCTTCGCGCCAGGTAATACTTGGCCAGTAAACTTCACTTCACCGACACCTAGTGCACGCCCTTTACCTTCAGCGCCTTCCCAGCCTAAATAGAAGCCAACGAGCTGCCACATGGCGTCTAGGCCTAAACAGCCTGGCATCACAGGATCGGTAATGAAGTGGCAGTCGAAAAACCATAAGTCTGGATTAATATCGAGTTCAGCGACAATTTCACCTTTGCCAAACTCACCGCCATTATCATTAATAGTGACGATTCTATCTATCATCAGCATGTTATCGACAGGTAGACGAGGTGAGTTTGGACCAAATAATTTCCCATGGCCACAGGCGATGAGTTCTTCTTTATTGAAACTGTTTGCTTTATTCATTGTTTTACTACTCCAGCAATAAGAGCCGCCAAGATTAGCGAACACGTGTAAGCTAAACAACTCCGATCAGCTAATTAGCGGCGAAAAAATCCCAATTTTGCGAGCAATCTTGTGATTAGACCGATTTCCTCCTCTCCATTTCCTGCGAGCTTATCTAATCGTTCCTGTACGAGGCCGTATAATGAATCATGAGGGAAATCATTATCTTCATCGGCAACACCCGCGGGCATTTGCATTAATAGCTCTACAGCCTGATCCATATGCTCAATGGCATAGATATGAAACAGTCCTTTGCCTACAGCTGTAATCACTTTGGGATTAAGATTTAGCTGTAGCACGTTCGACTTGGGCATAATAACGCCTTGTTCTCCGGTAAGTCCGCGGCGCTCACACAGATTAAAAAAGCCTTCAATCTTCTCGTTGATACCGCCAATCGCTTGCACATTACCAAATTGATCCAATGCGCCGGTAATCGCCAGTGATTGAATAATGGGCTGCTCGGCAATCGCCGACATCAAACAACAGTACTCTGCGAGTGATGCACTATCGCCATCAATTTCTTGATAGGATTGCTCGAAAACGATATTGGCGTTCAGATGTAAAGGTGCGTCTCGTCCAAAGATACGGTATAAACAGGCTGAAAGGATCATCATGCCTTTGGCATGTATATTCCCGCCAAGTTCAGATTTTCTTTCAATATCGGCTACTTCACCATCACCGTAGTGAACCGATGCCGTGATCCGCGCAGGTTCACCATAGCTATAATCGATAGCATCAATCACAGTTAAGCCATTGATTTGGCCAACCATAGCACCCGAAGTTGGCAGATTTATGAAATTGTCATCGAAGCTTTGGCCTGAATATTCTTCCGAACTGTTATGCCGATAGTTGGCTTGGGTTAACGCGTGCTCAATACTGCTTGCATTGATGCTTTGTTTACCACGGTAGGCTTTTGCTTGCACCATGAGTTGGGCAAACTCGAGCATAGACAAACTGAGACGACGTTGATGTTCGGTTAACCGTGCACTATAACGAAAGAGTGGCGCTAAACTGGATTGTTCAAGCGTGACATCCACGCTTTGGGCAACCGCTTGCAGCCATGTGACGTATTGTGACTCTTTATAACGCACCAAGTCGATTTCGCTGGCGAGTTCTGCTAGTAGTGTAAAGTGACGTTGAAATTGCCAATCCTCTGTTCTGACTTGGCTATAAATCATCCCAGCACCAACGAGGACAATCTTACAGTTCAGTGGAATAGGACTTAGGCTGCTGCTAATTTGATATTCTTTATGGGTAAGGATTTGCATCACTAATTCCCATAAACCTTCACGTTTCCACAGTGACTCGGCGCAAATGAATACATAATGGCATTGGGCTAGGGCGCCAGCTTTATACTGACTCGTTGTCCCAGTTTGCACCATACGGCCAACTAAATCAGCGCGGCGAATATTACCACTAAGGTAGCAATAGTGAGTGGTTTTCTCGGCAATACTTCCTTGATTTTCCAGTGGCTTATCGGACTGCCACTGAAATGTTACCGCCTTATCAATCGGACGTGTCGCCACTAAATACGCAGGGGATAGAGGTGCTAGGCTATCGATACAAGCTTTGATGATTAACTGGCGGTCAATACTCGGGAAATCGGCTAAATATAAGTGTTGATCGACAACCGCTTGGTGGAGTTTAAACGCATCCACAGTGCGCTCTTGCCCTAAGAGTAATGCGCTTAGATTAGCATCCGTTTCAGAAAGGGTTGGCAGGCTAAATTCAGGTGCGAGTGAAGACGTGGGTATCAAGAGTGAATTCATATAAGCATTTACCGTGAAAAGTTACAGTGATTTTACCATACCAAGACGACAAGTCTCTCACTGTATAGGTGTTTTTACGTCTGTTTGCCCGATTATTCGTTAAAACGGGTGATGTATTTGCCGTAAAAAACACCTGAGTGGATATAAGTTGAGCATTTGATTCGAGAATTAAAAATTGAGGTTTACAAGCTAGCGGTATGCTTATATTATTTTCGGCGTTAGGAGGGGTGGCAGAGTGGTTTAATGCACCGGTCTTGAAAACCGGCGTGGGTTTATAGCCCACCCAGGGTTCAAATCCCTGCTCCTCCGCCATATTTTACGAGAAAGGCCATCAGTAATGATGGCCTTTTTTGTTTGTGTGATTTGAACCAAGGTTCCTCATTCTAAGCGCAGCTCCTGCGCCATATTCAGGAGATAGGCTATCAGCAATGGTGGCCTTTTTTGTTTATGCAATTTGAATCCCATGTTTTCATTCAAAGCTGCGTTACTGTGGCTGATTAGCGGCATTTTAGTCCGCTCTTTCTATTTATGGTCTACACTCAAATCCGTGGCCAACTTAATGGTTTTTATGGCCTTTAAAATTTGCACTAGGATGGTGCGACGTATGATTCTCGACAATTTTGGGTCATACGGCCGAGCAATTCTCCCATCTGGGTGACTTATTTTAAGTAGAGAAAGCTATGTTGTTACCAACACGTATTTCGCAGCGGCTCACTATGGGCAGCATAGTGCTGCTTTTACTGACCGGACTTGCCGTTTTTGGTGTGATGTCACTGAGGGGGCAACCTCGAGTAGTGGCGGCGAGTCAAGAGTTAATCGAGCAAACCGGTAGCAGTATCGTGAGGCAACTCGCACTTAAGCTTGCCAGCATTGAGGGTATTACTTTAAGCCTTGCACGCCTTGCAGAAGTGCTACCCCACGAGCAAGCTCTTTATCTTAATTCCTTACCTAATCTAATTGATAACAATGGCGATCTCACTATCGCTGGCGGCGGGATCTGGCCTGAGCCGGATAAATTTGTCGCTGGAAGCACCCGCCATAGTTTTTTCTGGGCCCGTGGTAGCGATAATTTGCTGGCTTATTCAGATGACTATAATGCGCAATCTGGCCCTGGCTATCACAATGATCCTTGGTATACAGGTGCACGCACGAGTTCTGTATCCCAGTGTTTATGGTCTGAAGCCTATCAGGATACCGTGACGAAAGTGGCTATGGTGACATGCAGTGTGCCATATCATCTGACGGGGACATTTGCCGGGGTCGCAACAATAGATTTGAAACTTGATGATTTAGCAAAATTTCTAACAGAACATGGCAATGTAACTGACGGCTATGCTTTTGCTTTAGATCAAGCGGGTAATATCTTGCATTTTCCTGAAGCGAATAAGTCCGACACTATGCTGCGCTTTACCGATCTCGTCGGGCAGTTACCTTGGCTTGCCCCCGTTGAAGCTGCGCTCAAACAAACCTCAATTAATAACGTAATTTCTGTGAGTTTAGATAAGGATGGAAGACTCAATCAGGCGAGTGAGGTAAGCCTTTTTGTGATGCCTGATACCGGATGGGTGATTGGTCTTGTGACGCCAAAGACCCGAGTCACAGGGCTTGCCCGTGAACTGACCTTTGATATTTTGTTGTTTTTATTACCCTTGCTCGCCATTTTACTTTATTTGGCTTGGTTGACGGGTAAAAAACTGTTGGCGCAGCTTGAGGAAACCACAGATCAAATTGCTTCCCTTGGGAGTGGTAATTTGGGCGCCAATGTCGAACTGCAAATTCAGCGGGATGATGAAATTGGCGCTTTGCGTCGAGCTGTAAATACCTATGCGGGTACACTGAGGGCAATGCTAGATTTGATCACCCAAGAGGCGAAGAAAGTTCAGTTTGAGGCAACCCAATTAAGTGGTCTTAGCCATAGGTTAGCCCAACGTGCAGAACAGCAGCGGCTCGAGAGTGCGCAACTTGCCGCGGCGATAACACAAATGTCATCAAGCGCGATGGAAGTGGCGAATAACACTAACGATTGTGCTGCAACGGCGCAATCTTCTTTAATTGTGGTGCGAGAAGGGCAAACTCGAGTGGCATCCAGCAATGCTTCGATTGAGGCATTAGCGGGGGAGATCGCCAATGCGACCAAGGTGATATCCCAGTTGGCTCAAGATAGCCAGAAAGTGGGCGCCGTATTGGATGTGATCAAGGCGATTTCAGAGCAAACTAATCTGTTAGCGTTAAATGCGGCAATAGAAGCGGCAAGGGCGGGGGATCAGGGTCGCGGCTTTGCGGTTGTTGCCGATGAAGTACGAACTCTTGCTGGTCGTACTCAAGATTCCGCTAATGAAATCAGTACCATGATTAATGCTTTGCAATCAGCATCTCGGCTTGCGGTACAAGCGATGCAAACGGGCGAGTCCCGCACTGTCCACGCAGTTGCTGAGGCTGAGGGAGCGGCCAGTTCTCTATCGAGTACTGTACAAAGTTTCGATGATATTTCGCAGCGAGCCCAGCAAATTGCTTTAGCTGCTCAGCAACAAAGCCAAGTGACTCAGGAGATCAATGAGTTGGCGGTGAGGATTAATAGCATTAGTGAAGATAACTCACTTGATGCGACCGCACTCGATGCGTTAAGTCTTGAAATGCAGAAACTATCCGACCGTTTAATCAATATTAATCGAGCTTAAGCCTAATATCCTGAAAAAAGTTATGTAGTGGATCGCCTTGTTAGTGGCGCTTTAACTGACCGGAAATTCAAAGAATAAGTCGAATTACGCGATTTTTTAAGCAAATTGGGTGTAGATTGACCATGTGGATTGCTATTTTAAATTAAGAGTTTACAGCAGAGTAGGAGATAGCTATTATCTCGCTCGTTAGGAGGGGTGGCAGAGTGGTTTAATGCACCGGTCTTGAAAACCGGCGTGGGTTTATAGCCCACCCAGGGTTCAAATCCCTGCTCCTCCGCCATATTTTACGAGAAAGGCCATCAGTAACGATGGCCTTTTTTGTTTGTGCAATTTGAACTAAGGTCCTCATTCTAAGTTCAGCTCCTCCGCTATATTCACGAAACAGGCTATCAGTAATGATGGCCTTTTTTGTTTGTGCAATTTGAACCAAGGTTTCTCACTCTCAGCCACAAGTTTTCTGTTTTTGCTTTGAAACACGTTTTTTAATCAAAAATTGAATTTGAAATAACCAATTAACACGATTAAGTATAAATTTAAGTTTACAGTGGCAGTAGAGATCGCTATTATCTCGCTCGTTCGGAGGGGTGGCAGAGTGGTTTAATGCACCGGTCTTGAAAACCGGCGTGGGTTTATAGCTCACCCAGGGTTCAAATCCCTGCTCCTCCGCCATATTTAGTCAAAATGCCGCTAAGCAATTAGCGGCATTTTGCATTCATATCGTTTGAACCCTTGGGTTCCTGATTTGAAGCGCAGCTCCTACGCTATATTCACGAAACAGGCCATCAGTAATGATGGCCTTTTTGTTTGCGCTGTACTACCGATCCAACAAGCATTTAGGCTGATAGCGCTTTGTGTATTGCTTCGTTTTTAAACGCTTTTTATTGGTATGGTATTCTGGAATCCTTTCTTTAAATATCATCTAGTTAACAATGTTGAATTTATGCTTTGCGAAATGGGGTTGTTGGGCTAAATTAGCCTTATGAACTCGTTATCCGTTTGCTGTGTTGCTTTATTTAACGCACGGAACGAGCTGAAAATAGTAAAAGGTGGATAAAGTTGATTTCGATATATTTGGTTGACGATCATGAGCTTGTGAGAACTGGGATCCGCCGTATCTTAGAAGATGAACGTGGGATCAAAGTGGTGGGCGAAGCCCCTGATGGGGAGACTGCGGTGCAGTGGGCTCGCCAAAATGAAGCCGATGTGATCTTAATGGACATGAATATGCCAGGAATGGGCGGACTGGAAGCCACTCGAAAAATTCTACGTTATCAGCCCCATGCTAAAATAATTGTGTTGACTGTGCACACGGAAGATCCGTTTCCAAGTAAAGTTATGCAGGCTGGCGCTTCGGGTTATTTGACTAAAGGGGCTACGCCACCGGAAGTACTGCAAGCGATACGTCAGGTCTCTCGTGGCCAACGTTATTTATCCCCTGAAATTGCCCAACAGATGGCGCTGAGCCAGTTTAATCCCGCCGATGAAAACCCGTTTAAGTCTTTGTCTGAACGTGAGTTACAAATCATGTTGATGATCACCAACGGCGAGAAGGTAAACGATATTTCTGAGCAGCTGAACTTAAGCCCTAAAACCGTTAACAGTTACCGCTATCGTTTATTTGCCAAACTGGGGATCAGTGGTGATGTTGAGCTAACGCGGTTAGCTATTCGCTATAAGATGCTAGATGCTGGCCATTTTTAATGGAAAATGAATTGTGTTGGTCGATGACTTGAGTCGAGTAAGCGCGTAGGTTAAATACTGCTATGTTGTCTGTGTTAAGTCTGCAAAATCGTGGGTGTAAATGATGTCGAATGAATTTAACGCCCAAAGTTTTTTGCGTACAGTTTCGACCTCCGCTGGGGTTTATCGCATGTATGACGTCAAGAATGACGTCATTTATGTGGGTAAAGCCAAAGATCTCAAAAAACGGCTCAGCTCGTATTTTCGTAAAAATCTAGGCAATGTTAAGACCCAAGCCTTAGTCTCGCATATACACCATATTGATGTGACGCTGACCCATAGCGAAACCGATGCGCTATTGCTTGAAAATGATTACATCAAGCAATACATGCCCAAATACAATGTGTTATTGCGTGATGACAAATCTTATCCTTACATACTGTTAAGCCAGCACGAACACCCAAGGCTTGCTTATCATCGTGGTCCGCAGCGGGAAAAAGGCCACTATTTTGGCCCTTATCCTAATGGCGGCGCGGTACGTGAAAGTCTGCATTTAATGCAGAAGCTGTTTCCAATTCGTCAATGTGACGACCTTTACTACAAGTCTCGCTCACGCCCCTGTTTGCAATATCAGCTTTCCCGTTGTAGCGCACCCTGCGTGGGAAAAGTCAGCAATGCTGATTATGATGAGCAAGTAAAACTCGCCAGCCTGTTTTTAAAGGGCAAAGATCAGCAAGTGATCAGCGCCTTAGTTAACAAAATGGAGCTTGCGGCCGAGCAACAAGCTTATGAGCAAGCTGCACGATTTCGCGATCAGATCATGGCGTTGCGTAAAGTCGCCGAACAACAGGAAGTATCGAATAATAAAGGCGATATGGATGTCATCGGTGTGCATTATTCGTCGGGCATCGCCTGTTTCCATTTGCTGTTTATCCGCGAGGGTAAAATCTTTGGTAGTCGCAGCTATTATCCTTCCGTGCCCGCCCAAACCGATATGGACGAAGTGCTGCGCTCTTTCATCCTGCAGTTTTATTTAAATGCGGATATTCAACGCACCATCCCAAAGGAAGTGGTGATTAGCCACAACTTTGAAGAATTACATGAACTCGAAGCGGCAATTTCAGAGGCGTTAGATAAAAAGTTTTCGATTAAGACCAATGTACGCGCCGACAGGGCAAGCTTCTTACGGTTAGCCGTGACCAATGCGACCAATGCCGTGGTTACGCGCTTGTCCCATAAAAATACGGTCGAGCAGCGTTTTGTATTACTCGAAGAAATCCTTGAATTGAGTACGCCTATTCAACGGATGGAATGTTTTGATATCAGTCATACCATGGGGGAGAGCACAGTTGCCTCCTGTGTGGTATTCAATCGGGAAGGGCCGCATAAAGGTGAATATCGTCGCTATAATATCGAGGGAATTACACCGGGCGATGATTACGCGGCAATGAAGCAAGCGGTGAGTCGACGCTTCGATAAGATTGAGGCGGGCGGTAAAATCCCTGACATTCTGTTTATCGATGGTGGACTCGGGCAGCTGCGTATCGCCCAGAAGATAGTGGATGAAAAGTTTGTCCATTTAGATAAAGCACCGCAGCTCATTGGGGTGGCGAAAGGCGAGGGCCGTAAACCTGGGCTCGAAACCTTGATCTTAGGTGATACCGAAACCAGCTTTTCCCTCGAAGGTGATTCGCCTGCGTTGCACCTTATTCAACATATTCGCGATGAGTCCCATCGATTCGCGATAACAGGCCATCGTAATCGTCGCCAGAAAACCCGCAATACTTCCACATTGGAATCTATTCCAGGAATTGGCCCTAAACGCCGTAAAGCTTTGTTACAGCATTTAGGTGGGTTGCAAGAAGTGAAAGGGGCAAGTGTGGCGGAATTAGTGAAAGTACCAGGGATCAGCATAGAAATGGCACAAACCATTCATGATGCATTGCGAGGGTGATAAAATTAAGGCAAGATTGGCGCTGCTTTTGACTAACTGGTTTGATCATGCCGTTTAACTTACCTATAGCATTAACTCTTTTCAGGCTTTTTTTACTGCCCATCTTTGTGGTGCTGTTTTATTTACCCTACGACTGGACCCCTTTTGTTGCCGCCTTTACCTTTTGGCTCGCGGCGTTAACGGATGCATTAGATGGTTATGCTGCCCGTAAATTGAAGCAATTAACCCGTTTTGGTGCTTTCCTCGATCCAGTCGCTGACAAGTTGATGGTGATCACAGCCTTAGTGCTGTTAGTCGATCAATACGCCAATATCTGGTTGACTATGCCTGCACTATTTATGATTGGCCGCGAGATTGTCATTTCAGCGTTGAGAGAATGGATGGCTGAAATAGGTAAACGTGGCACTGTCGCCGTGTCTTGGATTGGTAAATATAAAACTGCCGCGCAAATGGTGGCAATTATTGGCCTTATTTGGCAATACAATCCTTTAATGACCAATGCCGCTTTTGTGCTGCTATATATCGCCGCAGTATTAACGTTTTGGTCAATGATGAGTTACATTTTAGCCGCTTGGAAAGATCTGACTGCTGAATAGTGCAATAAAAAATCAAAGAGATTATTTAGTGTGCAAGCAGTAAGTTATCGATAAAACAGCGGTTGACACTGGGTAGTAAATCGGTAGAATGCCACCCCGTAGACAAGAGACGATGTGAAAACAAAATCTTAACGCTACTGAATATTGAAATGTGATATTCGCTCTGTTGCTAAGGTGAAATACGATACCTTGTTGATTTGAGTCAATAGCAAAACACAATGCGACATTAGCTCAGTTGGTAGAGCGATACCTTGCCAAGGTATAGGTCATCGGTTCGAACCCGATATGTCGCTCCAATATTCTTGAAGTCTAATTTTGGTTAATCAGAGTTAGCAACTATGGCGCGATGGCAGAATGGCTATGCTGCGGATTGCAAATCCGTCGATCTCGGTTCGACTCCGGGTCGCGCCTCCATAGATTAATGTATTAATGACACGATTCCCGTTGTTAATATTCAGAGTTTGCCCGAGTGGTGGAATCGGTAGACACAAGGGATTTAAAATCCCTCGCTGGTAACAGCGTGCCAGTTCAAGTCTGGCCTCGGGTACCATTATTTTTGATGATAATGGTAAAAATAAAGTCCTAAGCATTAATAGGAGTTTATTAAAGATTTAGTTGTTGTATTAAGTGTTAGCTATATAGCGTTAATAATATTTTTGACATGATTCCCGTCATTAATATTCAGAGTTTGCCCGAGTGGTGGAATCGGTAGACACAAGGGATTTAAAATCCCTCGCTGGTAACAGCGTGCCAGTTCAAGTCTGGCCTCGGGTACCATTATTCTGTATGAATAGCATAAAGCCTCAACGAAAGTTGGGGCTTTTTTGCATCTGGATTTCCACATTTAGTCAGTGTTGTCCGCGAGAGATTTAAGGCCAAACTTGACTAACACGCTTGGCGTGCCGCTGCCGATAAAAGCTTAAGTCTGGCCTCGGGTACCATTATTCTGTTTGAATAGCATAAAGCCTCAACGAAAGTTGGGGCTTTTTTGCATCTGGATTTCCACATTCAGTCAGTATTGTCCGCGAGAGATTTAAGGCCAAACTTGACTGACACGCTTGGCGTGCCGCTGCCGATAAAAGCTTAAGTCTGGCCTCGGGTACCATTATTCTGTATGAATAGCATAAAGCCTCAACGAAAGTTGGGGCTTTATGCATCTGGATTTCCACATTTAGTCAGTATTGTCCGCGAGAGATTTAAGGCCAAACTTGACTAACACGCTTGGCGTGCCGCTTTCGATATAAGAAATAGTCATCAATGTGTTGGACTAATCTCGCTTGCCTTAGTTAGCAGGGCTTCTTGCTGCGGGCTAGTCATGGGACGGAGTGCTGAAAACCATTGCATCACGTAACGGCGGTGTGTTTGAAGTTGATAGCATCATTTTGAAGCAAGCCAGTAGCTATGTTGATTTAACTCTTCTTGTGCCGAGAACTCAGAGCAAAAGCCGTGATATTATTTCGGCGAAATAACAGGTCGTGAGTTTTTTGCTTTGGTTTAACTTATTTATGCTTAGATAAATCTAGGAATGAAAAACTTATCAATAAAATCTCTCGATAAACGCTAGGCATAAAAAAGCGCCAGTAAATACTGACGCTTTAATTAACTCTAGCTTTTTATTACGCAATAGGCTTAGTTGATGTTCGTTCGGCAATGGTTTTAATAAACAAAAACCTATTGCCAATCGTCGCTATTCCAGCGGTATAACCAAGTCGCTGCGAGGGGTTTATCGTCTTTCTTAAGCTGTAATCTCAGTTCCGCTACATTGGTGCTTTCTGGTTCGAAGCTGACAAATACCCGTGCGCCATTGATGTCAGGGTGAGCAACAATCCGAGTAGACAGGATTTTGCCTTTGCTGATGCTGGCATCGATACTAATTTTATCAATATCTTGTGGCTTGATATTGCTAAAGTCGACGAGTAACTCTTTACCCTTGCTGAGCACTTGTCCCTTCGAACTGCGGACCACCCGAGCCTTTGACGCGATTGAAGGGCTGTCGTTTGACGCTGTCATACGATAGGAATATTTATAGGGTTGATCTTTTTTCAGGCCGCCTTGCGGCTCCCAATAGGCAACTATGTTGTCGTTGGTTTCTGCACTCGATGGGATTTCAATCAACACCAGCTGACCCTTGCCCCAATCATTGAGTGGCTCAATCCACGCTGAAGGGCGAAGTTGGTAGTTTGCACTCAGATCTTGATAGTCTTCGAACTTACGGTGGCGCTGGATCAGACCAAAACCTTTAATATCTTCATCGGCAAAGGCGCTGACTTGCAGTTTGTTGGGATTATTTAAGGGGCGCCATAGACGCTCGCCATTACCGCGATCGATTTGCAAGCCGTCTGAGTTGTGTACTTCAGGGCGGTAATCGGGTTTATCTGAGTTATCTAATCCACCAAACAGGAACATAGAGGTCAGCGGCGCAAGGCCAACATGTTGAATATCTTTGCGTGGGAACAGGGTTACATCCACTTCGACACGTGATGGTGCGCCAGGGTAAATACCAAAACGATAGGCCCCCGTGACACTTTGGCTGTCTAGCAGGGCATGCACCACAATCGCCGTTTGGTATTTGGATGGTCGTTCAACCCAAAAGCGCTTAAACAATGGATATTCTTCGCCTTTAGGTTGGGCGACATCGATTGCTAAACCGCGATTAGATAAGCCATAGGTTTGGCCTTTAGACAGTACGCGAAAATAGCTCGCGCCTTGAAACATGATGAATTCATCTTTCATTTCATCGTCATTGATGGGGTAATGCAAACGCACGCCAGCATATTGACCTAATTGGGTGATGAGTTTTTCAATGGCGTCACTGGGCACATCGAACGAGGCCTCAGTGAGCTCTATCGGTATCGCTTTGCTGTTTTCGACCACGTCGATATCGACAAGGTTTTTATAGAGAAAACCCGGAGCAAAAAGCTGTACCGAAAATTTAGTGGGTGTACCGCCCCAAATCGCGGCATTTTCTTGATAATTGATTTTGCCATAGGTGGCAAAATCAAGATCGATCAGCTCTTTAGGCGCTTTCTTGGCTTCTTTAAATGGCTTTTGCGACAGTTGTTGCGCGAGTTCGACTACAGTATCGTGGGTAAAATTTTTAGATTTTTTTTCTGGGACAGACGCAGGTGCTGCGGTTGTCTGTGCGGCATTGACGTTATTGATGCCGACGACGTAGACGATGGCGGTCAAGATGAAAAAAGGTAGTTTTTTGAGTAATGCCGGATAACCGGTAGGGTAATTCATCATATGATTCATTCGCAAAATGGAAACTCCTTACTAAAATGACGCTGATCCATAGGCAGATATGCAATATGTTTCAGTCTAGCTAAAGATGTTTGAACTATTTAATCCCTAATTATTAATAATTTGTCTGCGACAAAGCCCGAAGTTGTTGGATTCGAATAGCTGTGGCGAGCAGTAATTTTACCTGCGAAGCTTGATATTTGTAACATAAATTATGACGGATGCTATTTAGCCGTTGTATGCCACATTACTCTGTTGATACCTCAATCAAATGAATGTGCCCTCTATTAAACTCTTGGTTGCTTAGTGAATTCAGTAATGAAGGTTAATTTAATAACAACCGATTTAGTTCAAACGATGACTTAAAGAAAACAATATTAGTGGTTGAGGCTCACATTATTTTGTGAGCCTCAAAAAAGTGACTCTGAACATGCCTTTCAGAGCGATGGCTTGAGTAAATTTGAGAGATCGCTGCCCACAGGGATAGGTATTTCTTGCTGTTCTCCGCAGAACAAATACGCAGGTTGGTTACCTAAGAGTGAGAGTTTGTCTCCCTGACGCCACAGGGCTGAGCCTTCGACTATGCCGACCACAGGGGTTAATGGGTCGACTTTTGTGAACTCTAATAACCGCTGGGCACGGGTTTCACCATTGTGGCCCGGTGCTTGGTAATTGGAATAATGCGGATTGAGCTGGAACGGTACTAAGTTTAATGCCTTGAACGATGGCGGCTCGATGATGGGCATATCGTTCGTGGTGCGAATGCTTAACCCTGATACGTTAGACCCCGCGCTCCAGCCGATATAAGGTTTACCTTGGGCGACTTGATCACCAATTAGCTTAACCAGATCATAACGATATAGTTGGTGCAATAAATGAAAAGTGTTGCCGCCACCGATTAAAATACCGTCGGCATCTTTAATCGCTTGTTGTGGATCGGGATGCTGGTGAATGCCACTGATATCGAGTTCAAGCTCACTTAACCCTGTCACTACAGACGCTAAATAAGTGTCATAACTCATGCTGACGCCAGCATAGGGGATAAAAATCCATTTCTGCGCCTTGGCGGTAAGCGGTTTAATAAAAGGGATCGCGTGGGCAAGGTAAGGTGTATCACCGACACGAGAGCTGCTCAGTAGTAGGGCATTGATTGTCATTTTATATCCTGAAATCTCGGAATGTGCTGGCATGTTAACAAAGATTAATCCCGATAAACATAGAGAAATAAAGCAGAATTGCGCTGTAGCACTGATAGCCGCTAGATTTAAGTTTCGATTAATATACTGTCCCTAGACTCTCGATCCATGAAAGACAGTGCCTATATACGAGAAAGATAACCTAATTTAAAAACTCTTTTCTTTTACCACTTGAATTTCGATGATTTGGACATATTATGTCTTTGAACAAAGTTAAATGGCACATTCTTGCCCTAAAGGAGCTGAAATGAAGCGTATATTTTTATTGATTGCGACTAATCTAGCTGTGTTGCTAGTAGCCTCAATTGTAATGTCTATTCTAGGCGTGAACACGTCTACTATGGGTGGACTGCTGGTGTTCGCTGCCATTTTTGGATTCGGTGGGGCCTTTATCAGCTTAGCCATTTCAAAATGGATGGCGAAAAAGACCATGGGTTGTGAAGTGATCACTACCCCACGTGACAGTACCGAACGTTGGTTAGTGGAGACGGTTGCCCGTCAAGCTAAGCAAGCGGGGATTAAAATGCCAGAAGTGGCGATTTATCAATCACCCGACATGAACGCGTTCGCTACAGGCCCAAGTAAAGACAATTCATTAGTGGCTGTGAGTACGGGTCTGTTATATGGCATGAGCCAAGATGAAATCGAAGGCGTATTGGCCCACGAAGTGAGCCACGTTGCCAACGGTGACATGGTGACATTGACACTGATCCAAGGTGTGGTGAACACCTTCGTGATCTTCGCGGCCCGTGTGGTTGCAGGCATTATCAACAACTTTGTGTCGAGCAATGATGAAGAAGGCGAAGGTTTAGGCATGTTTGCTTATATGGCCGTGGTTTTCGTGCTGGATATGCTATTCGGTATCTTGGCTTCAATCATCGTCGCTTACTTCTCACGTATTCGTGAGTACAAAGCAGATGAAGGCGCGGCCCGTTTAGCGGGTAAAGGCAAGATGATTGCTGCGCTTGAGCGTTTACGCCAAGGTCCAGAAAGCACGGCAATGCCTGCACAAATGTCTGCCTTTGGTATTAACGGCAAACGTTCAATGGCGGAAATGATGATGAGTCATCCTCCATTAGAAAAACGTATTGCAGCGTTAAGAGCAAGCTAATAAAGAGTGAGTTAGGTTTAAGTTTTAAGACTCACTTGAGATTAGATCTATGACTCTCAAAATCGGGCTCAAACTTTGGTTTGAGCCCGATTTTTTATGCCTGCAGTAAATTGTGTTGCGCGGTTGCTGCAAGGGCGCGATAGACCAGTGTCGTTTGCTTCGCCTTTATATTCCAATGCTGCCAAAAGAGTGGCACGCGCATGCGACGCTCTGGCGTGAGCTCAATCAGTATTCCTTGATCGATTAATGGCTTAGCTTGCAGATGACCGACGAGTCCATAACCTAAGCTTAAGTTAATCGCTTCTAAAAAACTTTCTGAAGAGGGGATAGTATGTTGCCACCATTGTCCTGGCGTCATATTGAAATATTGGGCGAGAAATTTCTCGTGCAGCTTATCTTTGGTGGAGAACACCACTGCTGGCGCCTTCGCTAACTGGGCTTGGCTAATGCCGTTAAACAGCTGAGTGTCGCTAAGTGACTGAGAGTCTCTCTGCTCACCAAAATAGCGCGCGGCAAATTCGGGCGTGGCGACACACAGGTATTCCATGGTGCCTAAAAACTCACTGCTGCAACCCGCCATCGGCACTTCGGTGGTGGTGACGCAGCCGACCGCTTCACCGTTTTTCAATAGATGATGGGTGTAAGACTCGTCATCGACAATCAATTCCAATAACCAAGCATGGCGACTGAACATGCCTGCCAGCGCGGGTAAAAACCACGTGGCTAAGCTATCGGCATTCACAGCAATACGCACTGTGGTCGGATGGTTGGGATCGTCGGCGTCCATCTCGGCTCTTAATTCACTCTCAAGTAATTGCACCTGCGAATAGTGGCGCAGTAGGCGTTTGCCTGTGGGTGTCGCGACCACAGGATTGGAGCGAATAAGTAATGACTGACCGACTTTTTCCTCCAGCTGCCGAATGCGTTGCGACACCGCCGACTGGGTGATGTGCAGCACTTTAGCGGCGCGGTCGAAACCGCCTTCCGAGACGACAACGGCGAGGGCTTTGAGATTAGCGTATTCCAGCATAGTCATCCTTAATCGATGTATGTTTGATGATTATTAATTTTACTTATGATACATAAAAAACATTAGTTATATTAATTTTGTTGTTTTGACTATGCTAGCGCCTTCTTCGAACATGAGAGGTGGTTATGCAAGCGGCATTTATACAAGGTATGGGAATTGGTGGCAGTTTGATTATTGCTGTAGGCGCGCAAAATGCCTTTGTGCTTAAGCAAGGTATCAAGCGCTCGTACCCGTTACCGATTGCCTTGCTCTGCTCTATCATTGATGCGCTGATGATCACTGCGGGTGTGGCGGGGCTAGGGCACATCATTGAATCTTTCCCGACCATTAAGCATGTGGCGAGTTTCGGTGGCGCCGCGTTTCTACTCTGGTATGGCGCGAATGCGCTCAAGGCATCGTTTGTGGCCAAGGGCATTGAGATGGAGCAGGCTGATAATGCCGATACCTTCAAAAAGGCCGTGTTGACCACGCTTGGGATCAGTCTGCTTAATCCGCATTTGTACCTCGACACTGTGGTACTACTCGGTAGTATTAGCACTCAATTTGATGATTTACATCGACCTTGGTTTGGCGCAGGCGCGGTGTTGGCATCGTTTATTTGGTTTTTTGGCTTAAGTTTTGGTGCGCGTTTGCTGGCGCCCATTTTTACTCGCCCAGCGGCATGGCGTTATCTTGACCGTTTTATTTGGTTAACTATGTGGAGTATTGCCGCCGCGATTATTTGGCCCTATGTGGCAGGATAAACCGACGTTGTGATGCCATAGAATGCGGGCTAGCTGAATGCTTTTGCGGTTTTTTTGCTCGGTTAGATCGTATCTTGTGATATGAAAGTGAAAATTTTTCATGAAAAAGGTCCTGATTTCAGAACCTTTTCGTTATCGATTGCCGATTATTTATTCAGTCTTTTGACATCAACCCACGACATTTACACTTTTGTGCCGATTAAATCAGCAGCTTGAAGCCTTGTATTCGTCGCCATATCTGTCATTAACCTGCGATTTGCGCGAGCACGACTTCATGGTGATCTTTGGTTTTAAACTTATCGAATACGTGGGCGATAGTGCCGTCGGTATTGATAAGGAAGCTTAATCTGTGGATGCCATCATAGGTTTTACCCATGAATTTTTTCTCACCCCAGACCCCAAAAGCATCGGCGACACTGTGGTCTTCATCGCTCAGTAAAGTGAAGTTGAGCGATTGTTTTTCAGCAAATTTGGCCAGCTTAGCCACAGGATCTGGGCTAATGCCAAATACCGTCACGTTATGGCTATCGAGCGCGGCTTTGCTGTCACGTAGACCGCAGGCTTGCACTGTGCAACCCGGGGTTGCTGCTTTAGGGTAAAAGTAAACTAAAACAGGACCTTGCTTGAGGCTATCCGCCAGTGAAACTGACGTGCCATGTTGATCCTGCAGGGTAAATTGAGGCGCTTTTGCCCCAGCCGTTAAGGTATTCATCTATTATCCTCTGTCCTCTAAAATGGCTGTGCCTTCCATACGACGAATAGTGCAATCTAAGGTCATATCTTGGGCGAGTTGATAGATACTCTGTTCGAGCTTTTCTAGTTCAACTTTTTCAGGAATATTAATGGTCAGCGACACGTTTTGCGTCTGCTCACTGTCAGGTAATTCTTCGGAGAAAGAGCGCACTGCAGCCAGATCTAATGACCTGTCGGCAAGGAACTGGGTAATGCGTTTTATCGTGCCGCGCTGGTCTTTACCTGTGAAGCGAACTTCAAGGCGAGAAAGGTAATTTTGTGGTGTGTGTTTAGAGGTACGTTTCATCACAGTCATCAGTTCTAACTCGACACAGAGACTGGGGAGCATGCTTTCAATTTTCGTTATTGATGCCCACGAGCCTGACAACATCATGATAAGGGTAAATTCGTTACCAAATAATGCCATACGGCTGTCGACGATATCGCAGTCACAGTCACTGGCAAGACGAGCTAGTTTACTTACGAGTCCAGGACGGTCGAGACCCATCGCTGTTACGACCAGGAAATTGGTCATGAATTTTCCTCACTTTTTCGATATCATAGAGCGAAAACTCAGGGTTGAAGCTGAGTTTTTGTGCGGGATGTAATGCTACCATAACTAATTCAATTTGAGAGCCCCGTTAATGCTTGTCATTAGTGGTTGGCATCAGTACCATAGCGAATCCTGAAATCTTGGGGAAAGTCAGATGATAAACGGAAGCATCGTAGCCTTAATCACGCCAATGAACAGTGATGGCTCAGTAGATTTTGCAAGTCTTGAAAGGTTAGTCGAATTCCATATTGACCAAGGCACAGATGCCATTGTGGCCGTTGGTACTACTGGCGAGTCAGCGACTCTGCCTATGTCTGAGCATGTAACGGTCGTTTCACAAACCGTTAAATTTGCTGCGGGCCGCGTTCCTGTCATTGGTGGCAATGGTGCCAATGCCACATCTGAAGCCGTTGAGCTCACCAAGTCATTATCTAAGGTGGGTGTTGCCGCTATGCTTGGCGTAACGCCATATTATAATAAGCCAACGCCTAAGGGATTGATTGCACATTATAAAGCAGTTGCTGCCAGCACAGATATTCCACAAATTCTTTATAATGTCCCTGGCCGTACTGCCGTTGATATGTTGCCAGAAACCGTTGCCGAGTTAGTCAGCGTTAGCAACATTATTGGCGTGAAAGAAGCGACCGGTGACTTATCCCGTGTAAAACGTCTGCGCGAACTGTGCGGCGACGATTTCCTTTTGTATAGCGGCGATGATGCCACTGCCAGAGAGTTCTTACTCTTAGGCGGCAATGGTGTAATTTCAGTGGCGAACAACATAGTGCCACAAGCCTTTAAAGCTATGTGTGATGCGGCGCTTGCCGGTAATGCTGAGCTTGCGCTGAGCATAGACACACCACTGCGCGGTTTATACAGCACACTCTTTTGTGAAGCCAATCCTATCCCTGTTAAATGGGCTGCCCATCGCATGGGTTTGATTGAATGTGGCCATATTCGTTTACCTTTGACTGAACTTTCTGAGCAATGTCATGGTCTGTTGATAGAAGCAATGACTCGTGCCCAGATAGAGGTTAAATAATTAATGTTAAAGAAAGTCACCCCACTGATCTTAGTTGCTGCGGTTGCAGCCTGTAGTTCGCCACTCGATCGCCGTCAAGCGAATGGTACTGAAGACTATGTTCAGGCTGAGCAAGCGCCTTTGCTTAAAATCCCTGCTGGATTAAAAACACCGCCCTACAATAAAGAATTCGATGTGCCAGCATTGGGCCCTAAAGCCAATGCTACTGTCTACGGTAAAAATTTGGATATCCGTCCGCCACTGCAAGTACTGCCTATGGCTGAAGGTACTCACGTGGAAGAGGGCAGCGACAACATTAAAATCGTGGTCGAATCTATCGACAATTCGGTGGACTTAAAACAAGAAATCTTTACTAACTTAGATGGTTTCTTGGCCCAAAAAGGTATCGCTGTTCGTAGCCGTGATTTTGATAAAGGCAACATAGAAACCGATTGGATCGAAAGTCGCGAAGTGATCGAATCAAACATGTGGGGTTCAGATAAAGTTTATCTGCTGCGCCAACGCTACCGTTTCGATGTGGAAACACGTCCACATGGCCGCACTGCCAATATCGTTATTCACTTAGTTGAACACGAAGAGTTTTACGACGATAAAGCACAAAACGTGTTATTAAGTGGCGAAGATAAACAAAGATACACGATTGATATGCTGAACAGTGCTATTGCGTACATCAGCGTTAAACGTGACCAAGCGATCCAAGCGAATCGTTTGAAGCAAACCTTAGGTATCAATGTTGATTTAGTCACGCCAGAAGAAGGCAAAGCCTACTGGTCAGCTAAAGCCCCGTATAAACAAGTATGGGATCGTCTGCGTATCGTGCTGCCAGAAATGGGCTTCGAAATTGCCGATATGGATAGCGCGAAAGGATTGTACTTTATCAAGTTTGACGATAACTCAGGTTTCTGGAGTTCATTGTGGGGCGAAGATAAGTTAGCGCTAAAAGAAGGCAGCTACCGTTTACTGCTTGAAGATGGCGATACGCCTGAAGAGACTAAGATCTTCCTCCGCGATGCTGAAGATCAGCCATTGAGCGATGAAGTCGTTACCAATGTGTATCAGTCACTGTCAAACCTGATGAAAGAAGAACGCAAACTGCGTTAATTTCAACGGTTGATAAGAGAAGGGCGAATTATCGCCCTTTTTTATTAGCTGCGATTTACGGATCGGGGGTTGATGATTATCTAAGCAAACGGTGTTTTAGGATTTAATTGTCTAGATATCAATATTTTTTGAATGGTTTTAGCAATAAGCTCCGCTGGATTTATCATTTTTAGAGATAATAACTAACAATCCTCGTTATCGTACTGCATTCTGGTAATTCTGCCATGTATATCGCCAAAGACACTTAATCACACATATTTTGCGCTATTGGCGTAATTTGTAAGAAAAAGTAAAACGTATTGATGCGATGATGTGAGTGAGTAAACTAGCCGTCATTAATGCGAGTCATCCCTTGGAAGCCCGATGAAAAAAATTATTCTAATAATCGCCCTATTGGCCGCGGCATGGTTTGGATATCAAGCCATGCAACCGCAAGAGATTGCCACTGCGCAAATGAAACTCATGCCTAACGTAGTGATCGCCACTGCTGCCATGGCACCTATTCGCGATGAAGTGGAAGCCATCGGCACCAATAAAGCCGCAGAATCTGTGACCATAACCCCTAAAGTTACCGACATGGTGATAGCACTTAAGTTTGATGATGGCGACATAGTCAAAAAGGGTGACTTGCTAGTCCAACTGCAAAATGCTGAGCAGATCGCTAAGGTTAAAGCCGCGCAAGTTAAAGTCAGTGATAATCAACGTGAATTCAACCGTATCAGTTCGTTAGTCACCAGCCGCACTGTGGCAGAGTTAGAACGCGACAGATTACAAACCCTTATCGATACCACCCGCGCAGAGCTTGAGCAGGCGCAAGCATCACTCAATGATCGCAGTATTCTGGCGCCTTTTAATGGCCGTTTAGGTTTACGCCAAATCAGTGTCGGCAGCCTAGTATCGCCCGGCACTGCGATCACTACCTTGGATGATATCTCTAAGATCAAACTCGACTTTTCAGTACCTGAGCGTTTTATTCAAGATTTAGCCCCGGGCAAGAAAGTCGAAGCTAAAGCCGTGGCCTTTCCTGATTTTACCTTCAAAGGCGTGGTGACCTCGATTGACAGCCGCGTAAACCCAACTACGCGCACTGTGATTGTCCGCGCCGAAATCCCCAATCCTGAGCTGCGTTTATTACCGGGCATGTTGATGAAGGTAAAACTCATCAAACGTAGCCGCGAAGCCTTGATGTTGCCGGAATCTGCCATTATCCCGATCCAAAACGACCACTATGTTTACAGTGTTAATGCCGACAATGTGATTGAGCGTAAACAAGTCACTATCGGGATTCGTACCCGTGGTTGGGTGGAAATTTTAGACGGTTTAGCTTTGGGCGAAAACGTGGTGATCCGTGGCTTATTGAAAGTCCACCCTGGCGATAAAGTGCAAACGGAGTTCGCGGAAAAGTTTAGTTATCTTGCTGATACGAGCGCGGAGCCAAGTGTATGATCCTCACTGATCTCTCGGTAAAACGTCCCGTATTTGCCTCAGTGATCAGCTTGCTGCTGGTCGCCTTCGGGCTTGTCTCTTTTGATAAGCTGCCCCTGCGTGAATACCCAAACATAGATCCTCCTGTGGTGTCTATCGACACTAACTACCGCGGCGCCAGTGCCGCCGTGGTAGAAAGCCGCATTACCCAATTGATTGAAGACAGGATCAGCGGTGTCGAAGGCATTCGGCACGTGAGTTCATCGAGCAGTGATGGCCGTTCATCCGTCACCTTAGAGTTTGATATTAGCCGTAATATTGAAGATGCGGCTAACGATGTACGCGACCGTATTTCTGGCTTACTCGACAATTTACCCGAGGAAGCCGATCCCCCAGAAGTGCAAAAAGCCAATGGCGGCGATGAAGTGATCATGTGGCTCAATTTGGTGTCGGATCAAATGACGACTCTCGAATTGACCGATTACACCAACCGTTATTTAGCCGACCGCTTTTCTGTGGTCGATGGCGTGGCGCGAATGCGTATTGGTGGCGGCAAGGTGTATGCGATGCGGATATGGCTCGACAGACAAGCCTTGGCATCGCGCAGTTTAACGGTTGCTGATGTAGAGGCTGCGCTTAGAGCCGAAAACGTCGAGTTACCCGCAGGTTCGATTGAATCTAAGGAGCGGCATTTTACGGTGAGGCTCGAGCGGGGTTATCGCACTGCAGAAGATTTCGCGAATTTAGTGATCACCCAAGGGGAAGACGGTTATTTAGTTAAACTGGGGGATGTCGCGCGGGTGGAAATCGGCTCTGAAGAAGAGCGGATTATGTTCCGTGGTAACAAAGAGGCGATGATAGGTTTAGGTGTGTCTAAGCAGTCAACCGCCAATACCTTGGAAGTGGCGCGCGCGGTGAATGCGCTGGTTGATAAAATTAACCCAACCTTGCCAGCGGGCATGTCCATTAAGCGCAGCTACGATAGTTCAGTGTTTATCGAAGCCTCGATTAAAGAAGTGTACCAAACCCTGTTCACTGCGATGATCTTAGTGATTATCGTAATTTATCTGTTCCTTGGCAGTGTGCGCGCCATGTTGATCCCCGCGATCACTGTGCCAGTGTCTTTGCTCGGCACCTTTATTGTGCTGTATGCGCTTGGCTATACCATTAACCTCTTGACCTTATTGGCGATGATCCTCGCTATCGGCATGGTGGTGGACGATGCTATTGTGATGCTGGAAAACATCCATAGACGTATCGAAGAAGGGGACTCACCGCTCAAAGCCGCTTTCCTCGGTGCGCGTGAAGTGGCCTTTGCGGTCATCGCCACCACCTTAGTCTTGGTCGCCGTGTTTATGCCTATCACTTTCCTAGAGGGCGACTTAGGTAAACTATTCAAAGAGTTTGCTGTGACCATGAGTGCGGCAGTGCTGTTCTCAAGCATAGTCGCACTAACGCTCACACCTATGATGTGTTCCAAGTTACTCAAGCCGAGCTCGCAGGATTCTTGGTTGGTGCGTAAGGTCGACGGCATCATGACCAAAGTGTCAAACCGTTATCAATTGTCGTTAAAATCCGCCATGGCCCACCCGTTATTGATGTCGATTTTGGTGTTGATAGCCTTGGGCTCAAGTGCCTATTTAGCTCAAAAAGTGCCGCAGGAATTTGCGCCGCAGGAAGACAGAGGTTCGTTATTCTTGATGGTTAACGGACCGCAAGGCGCGAGTTACGAATACATAGAATCCTACATGAATGAGGTGGAAAACCGCTTGATGCCGCTGGTTGACACGGGTGATATTAAGCGTCTGCTCATTCGTGCCCCACGTGGTTTTGGCCGCGCTGCGGATTTCTCTAATGGTATGGCCATCGTCGTGTTGGAAGATTGGGGCAAACGTCGCCCCGTTAAAGAAGTGATTGCAGACATTAACAAACGGCTTGCCGATCTTGCTGGGGTGCAAGCGTTTCCTGTAATGCGTCAAGCTTTTGGCCGTGGTGTGGGTAAACCCGTGCAGTTTGTGATTGGTGGACCTAGCTACGAAGAGCTTGCCCGCTGGCGCGATATCATGATGCAAAAGGCGGCACAGAATCCCAAATTATTAGGATTAGATCACGATTATAAAGAGACTAAGCCTCAACTTCGAGTCGTCATCGACAGAGACAGAGCCGCGAGCCTTGGAGTGTCGATTTTAAACATTGGCCGTACGTTGGAATCCATGCTGGGCTCACGCTTAGTGACGACGTTTATGCGTGACGGTGAAGAATACGATGTGATCGTTGAAGGCGAGCGCGATAATCAAAATACGGCGGCGGATCTGCAAAATATCTATGTTCGTTCCGAGCGCAGTCAGGAGCTTATTCCGCTGTCTAACTTAGTGACTGTGGAGGAGTTTGCCGACGCCAGTTCGCTTAACCGTTACAACCGCATGCGCGCTATCACCATAGAAGCCAGTTTAGAAGATGGTTATAGCCTAGGTGAAGCCCTTGATTATATGAATCAATTGGCGCGTGCTTATTTGCCAGCAGAGGCGGTAATTAGCTATAAGGGTCAATCCCTCGATTATCAAGAGTCGGGTAGCTCTATGTACTTCGTGTTCTTGCTCGCGCTGGGAATTGTATTCCTCGTGCTGGCGGCGCAGTTCGAGAGTTACATTCACCCTATGGTGATCATGCTGACTGTGCCGCTGGCGACCGTGGGCGCCTTAATTGGTTTGTGGCTCACGGGGCAGAGTCTTAATATTTACAGTCAGATAGGCATTATTATGCTGGTCGGGTTGGCGGCCAAAAACGGCATCTTGATTGTCGAGTTTGCGAACCAATTGCGGGATAAAGGCGTTGATTTTGATAAGGCGATTATCCAAGCCTCGGCGCAGCGTCTACGACCTATTCTGATGACTGGCATCACCACCGCCGCTGGCGCCGTACCTTTGGTCATGGCCGCAGGCGCGGGCGCTGAAACCCGTTTTGTGATTGGTGTGGTTGTGTTGTCGGGGATTTTACTGGCAACCCTATTCACTATCTTCGTGATCCCAGCCGCTTATGGACTCTTTGCCCGTAACAGTGGATCGCCCGAAGCCATAGCCCAACAGTTAGAAAAAGAACTAGCCCAAGACTAACGCCTACATCGGCTGATGTTCAAAGCACACATATAGGCGCTTGGTATTCATCAAGCGCCTTATTTTTCGCCATTCGAACCTCGTTTTAGCCCTTGCCCTTGAAAAGCAAATTTGGAGCCCCATTTAAGTAAACACTAAGCGTTACTTTTACCAAATTACGTAACAAATAAAGGAAAATTTCATGTCACAACAAGAAACTCATGGTTTTCAAACAGAAGTCAAACAGCTGTTGCATTTGATGATCCATTCTTTGTATTCCAACAAAGAAATTTTCTTGCGTGAACTGGTCTCCAACGCTGCGGATGCGGCGGACAAGCTGCGTTATCTGGCGTTGACCAATGACGCACTCTATGAAGGCGACGGTGAACTGCGAGTCCGTATTAGTGCCGATAAAGAAAAAGGCACTGTGACCATCGAAGACAACGGTGTGGGAATGACCCGCGACGGCGTGATTGAGCATTTAGGCACAATCGCAAAATCAGGCACCGCTGATTTCTTTAAGAATCTATCGGGCGAATCTTCAAAGGATTCACAGTTAATTGGCCAGTTCGGTGTCGGTTTCTATTCAGCCTTTATCGTGGCGAAGAAAGTCACGGTTCGCACTCGCGCTGCCGGTCATAAGGCCGATGAAGCCGTATTGTGGGAATCAGAAGGCGAGGGTAACTTCACCGTTGATACCATCACTAAGGCGAGCCGTGGTACTGAAATCACCCTGCATCTGCGTGATGAAGAAAAAGAATTTGCCGATGATTGGCGCCTGCGCTCGATCATCACTAAATACTCAGATCATATTTCTGTGCCGGTCGAAATGTGGCAAGAGGGTACGCCAGAAAGTGATGGTGCTGATGGCGAAAAAATTCCTGCGACCGAAGGTCAATGGAAAGTCATGAACAAAGCGACTGCTTTGTGGATGCGCAGCAAAGCTGACATCAGTGACGAAGAGTATCAAGAGTTTTACAAACACATTTCCCACGATTATACCGACGCACTACTGTGGAGTCATAATCGGGTAGAAGGTAAGCAAGAATACACTAACTTATTGTATATTCCTGCCAAAGCGCCTTGGGATATGTGGAACCGCGACCGTAAGCACGGCCTGAAACTGTTTGTGCAACGTGTGTTCATCATGGATGACGCTGAGCAATTTATGCCATCTTATCTGCGCTTCGTGCAGGGCTTAATTGACTCAAACGATTTGCCGCTGAACGTATCCCGCGAAATTCTGCAGGATAACCATGTGACCAAAGCGATGCGTACTGGTATCACCAAACGTGTGCTTGGCATGCTGGAAAAACTGGCGAAAGACGATGCGGAAAAATATCAACAGTTCTGGGCTGAATTTGGCCAAGTGTTGAAAGAAGGGCCTGCGGAAGATTTCGCCAACCGTGAACGTATCGCAGGCTTATTACGTTTTGCCTCGACCCATACGGGCAGTGCTGCGCCGACTGTATCACTCGATGACTACATCAGCCGCATGAAAGAAGGCCAAACTAAGATTTATTATATCGTTGCCGACAGCCATGAAGCCGCCGCTAACAGCCCACATTTAGAGTTGTTACGTAAGAAAGGCATTGAAGTCTTACTGATGTCAGAGCGTATCGACGAGTGGCTAATCAACCACTTAACTGAGTACAAAGAGAAACAACTGCACTCAGTGACCCGTGGTGATTTAGAACTTGGCGAGCTGGAAGATGCCTCTGAAAAAGAAGCGCAAGAAAAGCTTGAGCAAGAATCGGTAGCTTTAGTTGAGCGCATTAAAGCGGCATTAGGTTCAACCGTTGCGGATGTGAAAGTCACGTCACGCTTAACCGATACCCCAGCTTGTGTGGTTGCAGGTGAAGGTGAAATGTCGACTCAGATGATCAAGCTGATGCAAGCTGCCGGGCAACCAGTGCCAGAAGTGAAGCCGACATTTGAGATCAACCCCGCGCACCCATTAGTGTCGCGCTTAAATGATCTTCAAGATGAAGCCGTCTTCGCGGATTGGTCGAATCTGCTGCTGCAACAGGCGCAATTGTCTGAAAAAGGTAGCCTTGCGGATCCATCGGCCTTTATCAAGCTGATGAACCAAATGTTACTGGCTAACATGAAGTAAATGACTATCGGGGCCTTTTTTGAATGGCCCCGATATTGTTTCTAGTGCAGGAAGAGTAGTTTGAGCCTAGTGCACTCCACTTCCGTGTTGCATCAATTCAAAAGGTGGTCGTTCTGACATTGATACGCCTTGAATTGAAGCACCCTAGGCGCTCTGAAACTCGACTCTTCAGGTTGCTTGGGTATACAAGCTGTTAAGACAACGATTTTAAAATAGCGCGTTGAAGCTGAGTGCTAACACTCAGTTTTAAAAGCATAAGGCCTCCGATGTTTGAGGCCTTAAACGTTAAGGGAATACTATGGACAATATCCTCAGCCTGACTAAAGACAATATTCAGCAAGTCGTTGACGCCTCGATGCAGCAGATAGTGGTGTTAGCATTTTGGGCACAGCCGCAGGAACAAAGTGTGGCTATGCTACGCACCTTAGAGCACATTGCCGGGCAAAATGCGGGTCGATTCGTGCTCGCTACAGTCGACTGTGAAGCAGAGTTAGAAATCGCCAATTACTTTCGCATTCAAAGTCTGCCGACCACGTTAGTCTTGGATAAAGGTCAGCCTGTCGATGGTTTTGCGGGGGTGCAAGACGCGGCGCAAGTCACAGCTATGCTGGATAAACATTTGCCGCCTATGTGGCAGTTACAGTTAGCACAGGCCAAAGCATTACTCGCCCTTAGTCAAGTGAGCGCAGAGGATCTTGCCACTGCTGCCGTGTTGCTTAAAGACGCGCATGCAGGCTCAAATCAAGCGGGTGAGGTGAGTTTAGTGCTCGCCGATGTGTATCTGATGCAGGGCGAATTAGTGCTAGCGCAAGCCATGCTTGAGAAAGTCGGGCTTGCCGACCAAGACGGTTACTTCCAGAGTTTAAAAGCTAAGCTCGCACTTGCCCTAGATGCGGCGGATACCCCTGAAATTCGCGATTTACAGCAAAAGTTTGAGCAAAATCCAACAGATTTAGTGTTATTACTCGAACTGAGTAAGGCATTGCATGCCGCCCACCGCGATGATGAAGCATTAGATCTGTTATTCGGTGTGCTCAGTAAAGATTTAGGTGCTGAAAATGGCACAGTAAAACAAGTATTTATGGAAGTGTTAACGGCACTTGGCCAAGGTAATCCCATAGCCAATCAATACCGCCGTAAGCTCTATACCTTGCTCTATTAATGAAAAAAATCGCTTAGTAACCGCAGTTTATTTGCGGTTTCTGAGGCTAAAGTCGAAGCTAAAACCCTTCTCAATGGCGGCCAGATGTGCGAAGATCGCCGCCCTAAGAAGAATATCAATGCGAAAAGAGGACTCTTGAGATGCGCATTATCCTATTGGGCGCCCCAGGTGCCGGTAAAGGTACCCAGGCCCAGTTCATTATGGAACAGTATGGTATCCCACAAATTTCCACTGGTGATATGTTACGTGCCGCGGTAAAAGCGGGTACGCCACTGGGTTTGGAAGCAAAGAAAGTGATGGATGCTGGTCAACTGGTTTCTGATGATCTTATCATCGGTCTGGTTAAAGAGCGTATCGCACAGGAAGACTGTGTTAAAGGTTTCTTGTTAGACGGTTTCCCACGTACCATCCCACAGGCGGATGCGATGGCGGCAAACGGTATTAGCATTGATCACGTGATTGAAATCGATGTGCCAGATGAAGAAATCGTTAAGCGCATGAGTGGTCGTCGTGTTCACCCAGGTTCTGGCCGTGTTTACCATGTGGTTTTCAATCCACCTAAAGTGGAAGGCAAAGACGACGTAACGGGCGAAGATTTAGCTATCCGTCCAGATGACGAAGAAAGCACAGTGCGTAAACGCCTTGCAATTTATCACGAGCAAACTAAGCCGCTGGTTGAATACTACGGTAAAGTGGCTGCAGCAGGCCAAACTCAATACAACAAGTTTGACGGCACTCAATCGGTTGCGGCTGTGAGTGAGCAGCTTGCCAGCGTGTTGAAATAACCGAAAAAGCTTAATTTACGAGAACGAGTTCTCATATTAGAAAAAAGCCTGCCGATGCAGGCTTTTTTTATGGGTATCGCAATGTTAGCCTCCAAGTGAACTCCATTAACCATGAGCCTAACGTTGAATCCTTCCCCTGCTTTTGGTGTGCTATTGGTTAACCTCGGCACGCCTGATGAACCTAGCCCTAAGGCTGTAAAACGCTTTTTACGGCAGTTTCTCAGTGATCCGCGTGTCGTCGATTTATCGCCGTGGATTTGGCAACCGCTGCTGAACGGCATTATTCTCAACACCCGTCCGGCTAAAGTCGCGAAACTTTACCAAAGCGTGTGGACGCCGGAAGGCTCGCCCTTGATGGTGATAAGTGCACGCCAAGCACGAAAGCTGGCGGTGGACTTAAGCGCCACGTTTAACCAGACCATCCCGGTTGAACTGGGCATGAGTTACGGCAATCCCTCCATCGATGCGGCATTTGAACGCCTGAAAGCCCAAGGGGCTGATCGCATTATTGTGCTGCCTTTGTATCCTCAATATTCCTGCTCGACGGTGGCAAGTGTGTTTGATGCCGTTGCCAGTTATCTTAAAACCGTGCGTGACATACCTCAGGTTCGCTTTAATAAAGACTATTTTGATCATGATGCTTATATAGTGGCGCTGGCGCATTCAGTGACACGTCACTGGAAAACCCATGGGCAGGCCGACAAGTTACTCTTGTCATTTCACGGTATTCCACTGCGTTATGTGAAAGAGGGCGATCCATACCGCGAGCAGTGTTTTGTCACGGCGAAACTGTTAGCGCAAAAACTTGAGCTTAGCGAGTCGCAGTGGCAAGTGTGTTTCCAATCGCGCTTTGGCCGCGAAGAGTGGCTCACGCCCTACGCCGATAAATTATTGGCCGAGTTACCTGCACAAGGAATCAAAAGTGTCGATGTGATTTGCCCTGCTTTTGCGACTGATTGCCTCGAAACCTTAGAGGAAATCTCCATTGGTGCTAAGGAAACCTTCTTACATGCGGGTGGAAGCGACTATCGGTTTATCCCTTGTTTGAACGACGATGAATCACACATTGAATTATTACGGCAATTAATCCAAGAACAAGCGGTATCTTGGGTATAGGAGCACTGGCTTCGAACTGATTTTGTGATAGAATCTGCGCCCTTCCGGCTAAGGGGTGGTTTTTTTGTCTCGCTAGCCTAGACTCAATATTTTTAGGATGCTGCTCGGCTTGACCGCCTCGGCAGACGCCAATTAGCATGGATGCCAGGAAAAGAGAGCCACTATGAAGTTTCCCGGTCAGCGTAAATCAAAACATTATTTTCCGGTTAAAACCCGAGATCCGCTGCTTGAACAGCTGACTCAACAGCCTCAGCCGTTTGCGACCTATATCAGCGGTATTGATCAAACCTTAGTGGATATCGAAGCGAAAGTGGAGGACGAATTGCTGAGCCGTTATGGCTTACCAAAAGGCAACTCGACCCTGATCAATGATGAACAGGCACACAGACTCTACACTGAGTTAAAAATTCATGGCTTGATTAGCGATGAGTTTGCTGGTGGCACGATTGGCAACACAGTGCACAATTATTCTATTCTGGCCGATGACCGTTCAGTGTTATTCGGGGTGATGAGTCAGAATATCGAAGTGGGCAGTTACGCTTATCGCTATTTATGTAATACCTCTTCTAAAGTCGACCTTAACTTTCTACAGCCTGTAGATGGCCCTATCGGTCGCTGTTTTACCTTGATTTCTGAGTGTGGCGAGCGGACATTTGCGATTAGCAAAGGCTCGATGGATAAACTCACGCCTGAATATATTGATAAAGATGTAATACAGGGCAGCTCTGCCTTAGTGCTGACCGCGTACTTGATGCGCGCCAGCGATGGCGACCGTATTACCGATGCGGCCATGTGCGCCATCGAATACGCAAAAGCCGCCGAGGTGCCGGTAGTATTGACCTTAGGCACGCGTTTTTTGATTGAAGAAGATCCGCAATGGTGGCAAAACTTCATCAAAGAACATGTCACCATTTTGGCGATGAATGAAGATGAAGGTGAAGCCTTAACCGGTTCTCGGGATCCTCTGCTCGCCAGTGAAAAAGCTTTGGAATGGTGTGACATGGTATTAACCACAGCGGGTCCAATCGGTCTTTATACTGCGGGTTATACTGAAGATTCTGAAAAGCGCGAAACCGTTCATACCCTGTTGCCGGGCGCGATTCCTGAATTTAACCGTTATGAGTTCTCCCGTCCAAAGCTTAAGAATGACTGTGAAACACCAATCAAAGTGTTTGCCCACATTTCACCTTATATGGGCGGTCCAGAAAAAATTGGGAATACTAATGGGGCAGGTGATGGTGCATTATCGGCGTTATTACACGATCTGGCGGCCAATACTTTCCACAAGACTAACGTGCCAGGTTCTAGTAAACATAAGCGTGATGGCCTGTGTTATTCCTCGTTTTCTCAAGTATGTAAGTACGCTAACCGCGTCGCCTATGAAGTTTTAGCCCAGCATAGCCCGCGTTTATCCCGTGGTTTACCTGAGCGCGAAGATAGCTTAGAAGAATCCTACTGGGAAAGATAAGCCAGTACCTGTATTGGTATTAAGCTGACTGATTTACGCTAGGGCAATAACGGCAAACCGTTGTTGCCCTTATTTTTATGACGTTTATCAACAATCAATCCGCTAAGCGCTAATTTTAACTACAGGCAGTTGCGAATAAATGTTAACGTTAGTCGGGTTCAGATAGTCCAAATACAGCGATTATTTAAGGTGGAATTTTCGGTGAAAGCGCAAATCTTAAGAGAAATGAAGGTACTCACGGCCATAGAGCCTGAGTTCGAAGTGCAACGTCGGGTCGCGTTTATTAAAACCAAACTAAAAGAAGCGCGCAGCAAGGCATTGGTATTAGGGATCAGCGGTGGGGTGGATTCTTCTACCGCTGGGCGTTTGTGTCAGTTGGCGGTGGACAGTCTAAACCAGGAGAATAGCCAAGGCGGTTACCAGTTTATCGCCGTGCGTTTACCCTATCAGATCCAAAAAGATGAGCATGAGGCGCAATTAGCCTGTCAGTTTATTCAGCCCTCCAAATTGGTCACAGTGAATGTGCATCAAGGCGTTGATGGCGTGCACAGCGCTACCGTTGCCGCGTTAGCCGAAGCTGGATTGCCTTTGCCCGATGTGGCAAAAGTGGATTTTGTTAAGGGTAACGTTAAAGCTCGTATGCGGATGATCGCTCAATACGAACTCGCCGGACTCGTAGGTGGACTCGTCGTGGGGACAGATCACAGCGCCGAAAACATCACAGGTTTTTACACTAAGTGGGGCGATGGTGCCTGCGATTTAGCGCCTTTATTTGGTCTTAACAAGCGCCAAGTTCGCCAACTTGCCGCGTATCTTGGTGCGCCAGAGTCTTTAGTGCATAAAGCGCCGACTGCGGATCTAGAGGACAATAAACCGTTACTCGAAGATGAAGTCGCACTGGGGCTAACCTATGCCCAAATCGATGATTTCCTTGAGGGTAAAGATGTCGGCAAGGCGGTTGAGGACAAGTTGATTGGTATTTATAAGGCGACGCAGCATAAGCGTCAGCCTATCCCAACGATCTACGACTAACGCTAAATCGTACTCGAATAAGCACTCGTTGGAACTCAGTTCACGAGTGCTTTTTTATACCTTTTCTTACCTAGTTGCTGAGCTTGCGGCAGCCTTTACAGCTGTTGGCGTCGCTGTAGCTCGAAAACTGGCAGCGATTGTTCATTTAAGCTGGTTATCTTGCAGGGGCCTGTGACAGTGGCATCTGGTCGCAACATTTAGCCGCGGCATCTTGTTGTAGGGATTATGGCACGACTAAGTGTTGCCGTGTCAGGGCGATCAGCTGGTTTGGGTACTGGCGATAATCCAAATAGGGCGTGAGCAAAAATTGCTGCCCTTGGGAAGATGGAAGCGTCATCGCGGTTATGGATTTATTTTGGGCGGTTAAATGCTGTGCATGGATTTCGTTTGCAGAGATGGTGAACCCTAAACACTTTGCAGCCACTTGCCCCGCGACAAGATGGATCTTCGCGTTTGCCATCAATTCAGTGCCGCCTATGCAGAGCAGTTCATTTTGCTTGAGTAACACTTGGTCACGATAGTTGCGCCAATCTTTTCCAACCGCGCTGATTTTTGCCATAATAGTGAAGATCTTACGCCAATGATTGCCATTTAGAGCAATGAGTGCCCCGACTGCGTTTGGCTGAGTGTAATGCCAGCCGTCAGGTATCAGCGGCGCGGTAGGAAGATAGTAGGCGAACCTAGCGTGTGGATTACCGATAATCATCAAGTGTGTATAAATTTCGTTGGAACAAGACACTTTCGATCCTAACCCAATTAGGGCTTATGCAGTTAATAAAATGGCGCGGCTTATGGCGGAGGATGTTATCACGGTAAAAAATTTGAAGGATGTTTTTATCTAACCGTATAATTGGCTTGCTCATTTTATCTTATTGTTTTCTAGGAATCGCCATGAAGGCCATTATCATAGGTTCGACAAAACACCTATTCTTAGCCGCATTGTATGCGAGTATTGGTATTGCGGTGGCGTTGCTCGCGACAGGGATTTACTTTCTTAATGCGCGCCCTGAATTGTCGCTATGGCATACGGTCGAGCTAGATAATGAGTTCCATTACAATACTAAACTCGCTAGTTTTAATGAGTACTTAGCGCTAGAAGAGCGCTTATTCGCCGAAGTTGAGCGCAAAGTCGTCCAAAAGATTCCCGCCAATGAGTTTTCTCCCGTGAACCGCTATGTCAAAAATAGCTTATCCGATCCTGCCCATTGGCCCCAAAATTGGAATCGCAGTTATGAATGGCCCAAAGCCGATGCCGAGTTTGGGGTATTGCTGCTCCATGGCATGTCAGACTCGCCCTATGCCTTATCCAATGTGGCAGCGCATTTTAAAGGTAAAGCCCATGTGCTGGGTTTAAGACTACCAGGACATGGCACGATTCCGAGTGGCTTGACTGAGGTTTATTGGCAAGATCTCGCCGCCGCAGTGAACTTAGCCACAGCGCATATGCGGCAATCTCTGAAGGGTAAACCGCTATTTGTTGTGGGCTTTTCGACCGGTGCCGCCGTAGCGCTTAACCATGAGTTAGAACGTATTAGCCAAGATAAAAAACCAGATTATGCTGGGATGATTTTTATCTCGCCCGCCATAGGGTTAGCGCCATTAGCGGCGGCCGCGCGCTGGCAGAGTTGGATAGGCCGATTGCTGGAACTGGATAAACTGCAATGGAACAGCATTCAAGTGGAGTACGATCCGTTTAAATACACCTCTTTTGCGGTCAATGCGGGGGATGTGGTGTATCAGTTAGCTCTACGCAATCAAGGTTTATTGGCTGGATTAACTTTGCCGCAAAGGGCGCAAGTTCCGTCGATACTCACTTTTCAGTCGGTCGTGGATGCAACCGTTTCAACTTCGGCGGTGAATAATCTGTATCAAACGTTACCAGAAAAAGGCCATGAGCTCGTGCTGTTCGATATGAACCGACTCGATGTGAATACCAAAATGGTGTCCAATGATCCGTTAGCAGGCTTGCTGTCGAGCATCAATAGCCCTGCGCAGCATTATCGTGGCACTATGGTGGAAAATATCAGTCATGAAACCACGCAAGTTCAAGCGCGCAGCTTTGGTTTAGATGCGCTAGGTAACGTGGTCACAGAAGGTAAGGAAGTGCGCGCATTAGATTTGTATTGGCCCGCTGGCGTGTATTCCTTGTCCCATGTTGCGCTCCCCTTTGGTGTGGATGATGGCCTCTATGGCGCAGTTATTCAGCCTGATTTACATCGGATCCAAATTGGATCCTCAGCTTCGCGGGGGGAGCGCGGTTTATATAGCGTGTCGGCATCGGAAATGTTGCGCCAGAAATGGAATCCCTTCTTCCCGTATCTACTCGAGCGCATGGATGAGTATCGACTCGCGCATATGCACTAGGATTTTGTGCTTGATTAACCGCTCAGCTAATCTGGCCTAAACAAGCGCCAGTTAAACAATCAGGCTGCAAACAACCCGATCACGCCCCTGTTCCTTTGCAAGATACATGTTATTGTCGGCTTGCTTAAGCCAGTGCTCTAAAGAGTCGCTATAGGTGGCATTGGCAATCACAGCGCCAATACTCGCCGTGACATTGAAGCTTCGATTATCTTGCGGATTGATGATCACAGTATCAGCGAGTTGCTGTTTAAATTCATTAAGATGTGCTTCGACTTTCAGGGCATTACACATAGGCAAAATCAGTAGAAACTCTTCGCCGCCGTAGCGCGAGATTAAATCAATATCCCGTTTGAAGAGTGACGTTAAGAGTTTAGCAACCACTTTTAAACACTCGTCGCCGCCCAAATGACCATAAGTATCATTGATTTGTTTGAAGTGGTCTAAGTCCATTATGGCAAGTGTCATGGCATCTTGACCCCGTTCGCACATCTGTTGGATGAGCGGGAATTGGTGTTCGGTATAGCGGCGATTATAGAGATTCGTCAGCGGATCGCGCTCGGCTAAATCCTTTAATTTCATATTAGCGGCCTCTAAATCTTGGGTGCGCTGCTGTACTTTTTGTTCAAGTTCTTGTTGGTGTTCGAGTAAGGTTTGCTGGTTTGAGGCCAAACTTTCATACAAGCTATAGATCTCTTTAGGGGTACTTTTATCGAGTAGATCATGCTCAAACTTCTCGTCACTGACTTTTTCTTGCTTAGCTGGACCGAAATGCTGCGCTAAAAGCGACAGAGGTTCGGTCAGTAACTTACTGATGGCTTTAGTAATAAAAAAGGCGCCGACTAAAGAGCAAAATAGCAAAATTACCGTGTTGACATATTGGCGTTCAGCCAGTTTTAAAAGCGGCACAAAAGGTTCTAAAACATAGAGTTGCCACCCATTGTTTAACTTATGCTGGGCATAGATGTACTCAGGGGTATTTGAATCTAGGTTATGCAGGTTCATCAGTTGAAGCCGGGCGCGATATATCTCGCTGCCTTTGCTGAATGACAAGGGGGTGAACGGTGCGAGTCCTAACCCTTCGGAGGCATAAATCAGATTGTTGTTCTCATCGGTCAGTAAAATAGATTGCTGCTCATGGTGCAGGTTTTGTTTATCTATGCTGGAAAAATAGCGTAAATCTAAGCTGCCTTCGACTATCCCTCTGGCTTGATTGGGAGCATTTGGACTAAAAATGGGGGCACTGATGGCAACGATCACGTCATTACCAAAACCTCTACCGATAAATGCGGGTGATACAAAGGTTTTATGGTTATAAAACGCTTGGATAAAGTATTCCCTATCCATCACAGAAGGGATTTCTGCTAGGCGATCTAAGTTCACAATATTGGCCATTGGACTGGCAGCGAGCAAATTGCCTTGTTCATTCGCAATCAGCATGGTTTTAAAACCTTGATTACTATCGTGTATGCTTGAAAGTAATGCCTGCCACTCATTGATGTCTGCATTCGACAGGCTCAAAAACTTGGCGGTACTAGCGATGACTTGGGTGTTGTAAGCGAGATAGTTGTCGGTTGCATGGCTCAAATGGGTTGCCGTATCGTCCAGATTGCGATTAATCATCACTTGTTGTTTATCAATAAAAAAGTGATTAAAGGCTAAGGATGAAACTAATAAACTTACAGTAATGATTAAGGTAAACAAGTAACTGAGCTGCGAGCTAAAAGTGCGCCGGTTAAGATTGGTCAGCTTGCCTTTAAAATGCCATAGGCTTGGAATAGCAACCACACAGAGTTCGCCAATTGCAGCGTAAATCATGCCATTAACGGCTTGTTTTATCGCGGTAAAAGGAATGTGGCTGGCGGGCATTTTAGCAATGACAGCCACATAAATGGCTAACAGCGGGATCCCCAATAATACCCAATAACTCACACTGGCATAGAGTATTTGAATATCTCGGCGCCTTGCAAAACCAAGCCATAATGCTTCGAGTAAAAACAGTAAATACACGTGCGGGCTCGACCACACGATCATGAGCCCCGTTGCGGTAAATAGGGCGGTGATCAATGCATACCAAGGCCCTAAGAGTATTGCTACTATCACCACGGCCACGTTGCCGAGAATCAATTGCACATTAGCGAATAGAGGGATGGGAAAAAGATTCAGAACTAAGCCGAATACCCCCAGAATAATGGCCAGTCTGAGATGGGTGGTTTGGAAGGCGGGTAAATGCAAAGAAAAGTCCCTTTAGAAAATGGCTTGTGCTAACTGTCTGTGATTATGGCACAAATAAACCCAACTCCTCTATCCCAGTCATTCAATTACCTCCCCAAACAAAGCTATAACGTAAATAGATTGTTGAAGCTGATGATAGAAATGGATTGTCGAAACAAATAGTGCCACTAGATTATTTCGCTGAAGATAGGTCAATTCTCGTCAGTCGCAGGCTGACGAATGCTATAACCAATGGATAATGGAATGGACCCATCCACTTTTAATCGGCCTCACAGTGGGCCACGATGTAGTCGCTAAAACTCATCAGAAAGAGGACGGGTCCACTTATGAAGATTACTACAATTGGTTTAGATATCGCAAAGTCTGTTTTTCATGCTGTTGGTGTCGATAAAGCAGGCAAGTTAATCAAAAAGAAAATGCTTAGACGCAAGGACTTACTTCCCTTTCTTGCTCAAATTGAGCCGTGTCTGATTGTGATGGAAGCCTGTGGTGGAGCAAATTACTGGGCCAGAGAATTTGAGCTGTTGGGCCATAACGTCAAGCTAATCGCACCTCAATTTGTGGTGCCTTTTCGGCAAGGTAATAAAAATGACTACAACGATGCGCTAGCCATCGCTGAAGCTGCGCAGCGACCCAACATGCGGTTTGTAAAACCCAAAAGCGTTGAGCAGCAAGATGTGCAACTGCTCCACCGCATGCGCGAACGATTAACTAAACAATCAACCGCCTTAATCAATCAAGTCAGAGGGATGTTAGCGGAATACGGCATTGTGATAACCAAAAGTAAATCGGCTTTTAAAGTACAGTTTCCAGATATTTTAGCGGATGAAACCAATGCGCTGACTACCAAAGGTCGGGCCATTTTTTATCAGTTATATGAAGAGTTTAGTGATATAGAAAAACGGCTTAAGGGTTGTGACGTTCAAGTGCTCACTGAAACTAAAAACAATGTGATTTGCCAGCGTTTAGAAACTATCCCAGGTATTGGTCCAGTCACCGCTACCGCCTTTTATGCCGCCGCAGGTGATGGTAAAGATTTCAGTAATGGTAGACACTTTTCAGCTTGGTGTGGCTTGGTTCCCAAGCAACACAGCAGTGGAGGTAAAGATAACCTCCTTGGAATAAGCAAGCGGGGAAATGCTTACTTACGTACCCTGTTCATCCACGGCGCCAGAGCTGTGTTACAGCACAGTTGTCATAAACAGGATAAATTTAGTTGCTGGGCAATCCAGTTAGCAGAACGCCGAGGTTTTAACCGAGCCTGTGTAGCCGTCGCCAATAAACTCGCGAGAATGGCATGGGTTATCGTGGCGCATGACGAAGAATATCGACTTCCACTATAGTACTGAATAGATTCAATAAACGTTAATAATTAACCAACCAGCAAGTTGCTAAGACACTTGATTTGATGATGAGACAGTCAGACTGATCTACTGAAAACCTTAGCTGGCCATAGGCTCATTACGAAGCCGCAAGGATGATAAGGACAGTAGAAGCAGATATCCATCAGGGCCAGAGGCATACCTCGATAACAGGCCGGATATATGGGTGCAATGAACTCTTCTCAAAATTGATATCGAATGTCTTGCAAACCGGATGGGTCCATATATGGGCCATTTCAGAACCGTTATCGATGAAAATTGTGTCATTCAGAACATAAACTAAGCAGTTGTTCAAAGAGATCTCATGAAGCCCTTGCGCAGTTGCAAGGCAATTGCTACAGTTCTGGCTCACTTAAGATAAACCCCATAAACAGTATCTTAGGTGATAAGTGATTTAAAAAATTAGCTTGAAATAGCCAGTAAGTTATAACGGACTAAATCAACGCTGATAATACAATTCACTTAAACAATTTCGGTATGTAGCGCAGCCCGGTAGCGCACTGTCATGGGGTGTCAGGGGTCGGAGGTTCGAATCCTCTCATACCGACCAAATTCATAAACAAAAAAGCCTGCAATCTTAATCAGTTGCGGGCTTTTTTGTGTCTATAATTTGGCTTTTTACTGCTTAGAGGTGGTGAAACTGTGGTGAAATCGGGGTGAAACGGGTTTCAGAATTACAGTGGTCAAGTGCGCTGGTTGCATTAGTTTTATTAATGGCTGAATTTAATTTCAGCGTGAGGTACTTCAGTCCATTGCAGATGATCCCGCACATAGATTTTGGTGGACTTAGCATCGGTGTGAGCCATTCGGCCTTGAGGATCAACACCCATATCAGAAAACAATCTGGCGGAAAGCGCACGGATCTCGTGGAAGGTTGGGCGCTGGCTCATTTCTAAATGATTGAACAACGCTAACTCATCCCTTAATGCTGAAAACGCTCTGCTGAGATAATTAGGATCGAGCTGATAGCGGTGATCAGTCGCTTCACTTTGCTTATTGTGTTTGTCTGGTCGGCGATGAACCACATAAGGACAAAGCACTCCATCACGACTTTTATCAATAACGGCCTTTAATACCTCACCGATAGGGATTGCCACATGGCTGGCTTCCTTTTCCTCAACTTTTTGCCTATGGATAAACAGCGTTCCAAAGATCCCATCAACCGGAGCCTCAAACCAAATACAGCCGCATTGCCCATCCTTAGGTTTTTTAATGCTGTATTTTATCCGCGATACTTCAAGGCGTGCTTGGGTTGATTGCAAAGCAAGGTCCATCGCCGTTTGTAACCACAGTGGTGCCGCAGCATGGATTTGTTGATACACTTCAAAGCTTAAGCGTTGGCGTTCCTTACCTTTGGTTTTGCGTTTTTTCATCTTTCGAGAGGCCGGATTATCTAACATGATGGACTGGTCGATCGCGTAGTTAATCAGTTTCTCCAAAAATCCAAGTTTGCGGTTATGCACATTGGGGCTGGCATCAGGATGGTATTGGTTTAGATAGCCGTTGATGTGCTCAAGGCTAATATCTTGGCTGCTAACCTCAGCAAAATAGGTTTTAACCCGTTCGGCATCGTTGCGCATAGTGCTGCCCAGTTGCTTACTTGGTGCTTCCTCTTTAAATATCAACTCTAAAAGGCGGTCCACATGGCTGGCAAAGGACAGTCCATCAGCTTGAGGTGAGGCGCATGAGGCTTCAATCAATTGATCCACCGTTAACCCAACGGTAGGTCGCATAATGCGGTTGTACTCAACCGCAATTTGAATCGCCTGCACTTTATCTTTACCTAATGTTTTGCGAACACCATTTACCAGCGTAAAGCGGTAAGTGCCCTTGGAGCTATCAAACATTAGATGCTGAGGCAGATTTTTATTATGCGACTTTTTTGGGCGTACCATGTTAATTACCTTGAGGCTGCAATTAAATCAGACACCGCGCTGCTAACGGCGGGCGCCACACCAAAGTGCTGGTCTTCGTAAACATAGACCTTGTTATCTACAATGAGCCCGCGAATCACTCCACGTAAAATCCAACCTTTAATGGTACGATTTTGAGGCGCGGAATTGGCTGCAAACTCACGTTCAGACCACTCACTGGCCCTCATTAGTTTGGAAGGTTTTCTATAGGACATTTTAGACTCCTAGTATTTCAAATCGAGCGATAACGGCTTGTTCTCGGCTTTCAGTTGACGATAAATCGAACTTTGGGCGCTGGTTGAAAATTGCTGCTTCCTGCAGATTGCTTCATGCTGCTTCTTTGTCCTTCGGTGCGAAGAACAGTGCGACGGGGCCATCTTCGGTGTCGTGAATACTCAGCAAGAATGAGCCGGCCTTGTCGCAAACGGGTTGCCAATCGCTGATATCGGTGTCGCCCTCGTCAAAGTAACGCTCGATCTGATGTTCAGTGGCATCGAGTTCAAACCAAATCGCTACAAACTCGCCGCCTTGGCGTGCCGCCCATGCTTCACACTCCACACGGGTCACACCTTCATCCCACTCGGGCATATCTGGATGGGTCCAATAACCTTCTTCACGTTCAACTGTTGCTGCTTGTATCGGGTTCATGCTGCTTCTCCTTGGCGCTGGGCTTGATATGTTTGCCATGCGGGCAAATCAGTGTTTGATACTCGCCAATCAAGCTCGCCAGCCTTGTCATAGGCCACTGAGCCGCCATATTGAGCACCCTCAAAAGTAAATGTCGCAGTGCAATACAGTTGTGGATATGCACCGTTAAACGCCGTGAAGGTCAGATCAGGGCGCAGTGATAACAGCTGTTGCTTAAAGGCTTCGGCCTTGGCATTGTGCTGCGCAACGTCAGCTTGCTTTTGTGAATGGCACGCCGCGTTGCAATAAAACGCCTCGCCGATGCAGATCACCGCTTCAATGTCCGTCGCATTGCCTTCATTGTCTTCGGCTTTAATTGGGTTGCCGCAGTGGTAACAGGTAAAACACCAACCATCGGCCAGTAACACTTGATAAGGCACGTTGCCTTGCTCAACGTATTGGTCATATTCAGGGCAGCGAGTGACTGACATATCATCTTCAAAGGTCAGATTGAGTTCGCCCGCACCTATGCGGCGAGCGGCGGCAGCATGTTGATGAAACACAATGCACGCGGCGCCCTCGCAATGTTCTTGTACTTGAAACGCTTTAATCTTGGGTGTGTTCATGCTGCTTCTCCTTTTATTCTGAGTTTTGATTCTGCGTTAAGTGCAAATACTTCGGCGTCGGCTTGGCCGAAGTCGCTGCACTCGATGGCGTTAAAAGACTTACAAATGCCCCAACCGTGGTAGTTGTTGGGGGTGTACTTCACTTCGATTTGTTGCAGATCGCACATCAAGGTGGAGTAGGGCTTAGATAATGTGACCACGCCATCTTTGGTGCTAAACGTATTCATGCCGCCTCCATGTTTTGGTTGTCGCTGGTTTGGCTGACTGGCGAATGGCAGGGCAGGCGCATTGGGTGATATCGGTACGAATACACTATGGTGCGGCTAATGCCTTTGGCGAGGTTGGTTAAACCGTTGCCCAAGGCTTGCCAGTACAGACAATCTAACGCGCCCAGTGCTAGCGCGATTTTGATGCTGTCGCCCGTTGTGGCCTTGAGTAACAGGCTCAACTTATGGCTGCGGTAATGATTTAACAGATGGCGAAACGCCGCTGATTGAGTCATTTAGGCCACCTGCTTCGGTTGCAAAGGAGTTGTTAGCAAAGAGCTTGATTGCAAATGAGTTAATTGCAGCTTGGCCCAGTCGATGGCTTTAATGGCCTCGACCGTGGCGGCGATTTGCTCTAGCTTCTTTTGTCCGCGCATAAAGTTCGACAGTTCAATACCGTGGCGAGCGGCCGCGCGTTCGGCGGGCAGGGCGCTGGTGTAATGCAGCGTTAACGCGGCAATCACCTCGGGCGAACTAATGCGAGTGAGTGACAGCAATAATGCAACGCGCTCTTGTGATTCAAAGCCTGGGAGTAAGTGGTTCATGCTGCCTTTCTCCTTGCCTTCAATTCTTCGCAGCTTATGGATACCGTGAAATCAAGCTTCATGCGTTCGCTATATTGATCAGCACAGCTATAGGCTTCGTAAGGATTTAATCCCCAAGTAATGCAGCCACAATGTGGGCAATTGCCACGCGTTTTACCTGTGGTGCGGCGGGGGCGTGGTCGCTTGGGTTTACGAATGCCAGCAGCAGTGATCATGCTGCGCTCGTTGATGTTGGCAGCTTGGAAAGTGCGGCGTGCGATGGCGTCTATGTCGGTTTTGGCATAGATAGTGGCAACGATACCTTGTGTCTTGAGTTCGTTTACTCTGACTAGCGCAACTTGGTATGCAAACACGGCAGATGCCTTGTAACTTACAGAGCTAAAATCGACTGTTAGCCAATAAACATCATTGCCATCAGTGCGATCCCCAATGCGAATCACGTACTCATTACAGCCTGACTTTTCACCTTCATCGCCAAGATACTGGTGATCAACTCGCACGGTTGATTGCTCATCGACAAGCTCCTTGCTAAGTGGAACGTCAGTGTGACGGCTATTAAATTGGCGCTGTGCTTCTTCAAGGGTAAACACCTCAGCTAGTTCTAAGTTGCTGGTATAGCCGCCACGGTCTGCCCAAAACATGCAAGTGCTGCCAACATTGCCGCGCGAATCGCGTAGGTAAAATAATGGGCTCATGCCACCACCTCTGCCTGAGTCAGTGACAGGATCCAGTTGCGTAGCTCAATCATTTGAGGGCACAAATACATTGACGCGACATAGGTATATAGATGTGGGTAATCATGCTGCTTACGCCTGATAAACCAATTCGCATCAGCTTCGGTGAGGCAGGATTTAATGACCTCTTCAATTTCTTGAAAGTGAAGTTTGGTGAGGTTTGATGGCAAGTCGTAATGATCTGAATCAACATCAAAATCTTCGATAAATGCTTGAGTGAATACGTCGGCAAATGATTCGATTTCATCGTGATAAGATTCGATCTTGTCGTTCTCGAATAACCACGTTTTGCACCATTGGGCATCATGCTCTAGCAACCATTCAGCAAGGTTGCTTTTATCGCCATCATCAGAGCGATAGAGCGTTGAATAATCGCCGTCTTCACCGTAAAAAATCTCCCAGTGATGATCGTTGTAGCCTTCTTGAGTCACTAAGTAGCGCTTGCAGCGCACTTGCCAGATTGGCTCCGCAGTAATGCGATTATCTTGTTGGTGCATTTGCTGAGACATTTCAAGCAAGAATGCGGGGATTTCGATGTGTTGGCTCATATTGATTTCCTTATCTTCTAACCAAGAAACGGTGCAGACCTTTGGCGGCACGAATGGCGACAGTGCGGTCGGTGGTAAACTTGCCACCGGGCAACATCCAACCTTCCTTAAACGCGACGATATGGCCAACGCCGATTTTGATATCGCTGTGTAGCGGTTTGTCATCAGTTAACATGCTGCTTTCCTTCTCTCGTCATCACACACCGCAGGGCTAAGCTGCGGCTTCGCCGTTAAACACCACCAGATTAATGATGGGTTTCTTGGTTTTGGGGTTCACCTTGTCCGAGAGCTTGTGATAGCGAATATGCACATCGCGGTGGGCTTCTTGGGTGATGGCTAACACGATATATTGCTGGCACAGCGCGGGCGTCGATAACGAATGCGACAGGCGTTGTGGCTTCATGGTTTCAAACAAGTGCTTCGCCATATCATCCAACTTTGCTTGGTACTCGTCGGGGCTCAGTTGACGGCGGTTAGGGTGCGCACCGACTGAGGTGCTGCACTTTTTGGCCGCTTGATTTTTCGCTAAGGTCATGGACACGCCGTAAACAAAAAACATAAATGCCTCCAACAAGGTGAAACTGTCGCCGTAATCGTTATCGGGATATGGACCATCACCCCTTGGTTGCCTAAATCGTGACTTAGCGGCCGACCGGCGCGGCTGGCGTCATCGTGTGCAGCGGATGCACATTAGTGACGGCTTGCGAGTCGTTACGCCACACCATCACCTTGCCGTACAAACCTTGTTGGGGCTCAGTAAAGCGCAGGCAGAAGTTGAGCCCGAGTTCGCCCGTGTGGCGGATGAACTGGCGGTAAAAGGCAGGGCTAGGGTGGTGATAGGCAAAATGCTTGACCAGCTCATTGCAGCGGGCTTGCACCCGTGGGCAATCCATTGGGTCGGTGTGGCCCTTGGCCAGCGCCATCAAGCAGGCAAAACGTATCGCAACCAGTAGACGAAACTCATCGCGTTGCTTAGGTGTGGTGTGAACTTTCGCTAGAATCATTTCCTTGTCCTCGGTAGTGCCCATTGGGAGTAAGCTCGAAAGGGCGGTCAGTCGTGTATGGTTTAGCTTTTGTTAAAGCTCATGAAGCGTTCCTGTAATTAATATAGCTAAAGCTATTTGATGTGTAAATACCCAAAGCAATAAATATTGCTTTGGGTATATTTCTGAGGGTTTTAAAGTGATTTTTTTCGTAAGACAATCAAATATTTTGCAAGAAATGCAGGTGAGTTGATGTAATTTTCACGACTTAACGTTCTTGGCCGTTAAGTGTAGTCAGTGGGAAAAAATAAAACCGCATAGCGGTTTTATTTTGATTTAGTGTTAAGGCAAGGGTTGTGAAAATACAACCAGTTACTGGAGGAGTTGACCCAAAATAAAGGTGATTAAACGATAACTGAGTACCAAAAAACTCTGCCTATTACCTCTACTGATTCAGCGGGTTTGTCCTCAGGTTCATACTCATCACTATTAAAACTTAAGATGTTTAGCTTATCAGGCGATGAGCGGCGTAGTATTTTAATTCGTTTCCATCCATTTTCGTTGATGGCATAAATTTTCCCATCAACAATTTTCTTATCGTTCGTGTTAACTGCAACAGTTGTTCCATCAGGAATATATGGTTCCATACTGTTACCTCTTGCAGGGAAACAAATCACTCCAGAACCATCTGTATTTGCACCAACTTTACGTAAAGTGGATTTAGAGAACCTTAGCTTGAAGCCGTTGTAATCCTCATCATTAAAAGTTCCATCACCACAGGCAAATTCAACATCTCGCAAAAATGGTACCTCAACTTCATCGCTATTAATGGGGGTTGAATCATCCCAGGTGTCAAGGGTGCCCCATTCTTCTTTCTCGGGTATCTGTTGTTGTCTGCTTGGCTGCTCGCCCATCTTCTTTGGTTCGCGACCATTAAGAAGCCACTCAGGACTTACTCTCAAAACTTTAGCAATTTCATATAGTTTTCTAGTGTTCTTAGTTTTACCCGTTGTTAGTTTCCAGACGCTTGGTTGCGCCATGCCTATAGCCTCACCTAGTGATGCTTGAGTATAACCAGCCTCATCCATGGCCGTTCTTAATCTATCCGCAAAAGATTCATTTTTATTCATAAATGAAATTTATAGCCATAGTTATATCTCGTCAAATACCTAAAGCTATTTACATTGGTAATACCTTTGGCTATTATTTGGTTAATTTAAATGAGTGGAGATATTTTATGGCTGTAAAAGCTATTGCTCAGGCTATAAATGTACTAGGAAGTCAGCAGAAACTTGCTGATGCCTGCAACGTAAAACAGCCATCAGTTTGTGCATGGCTTCATGGCCGGAAAAAAGTTTCAGCAGAAAATGCGAAACGAATTGAAAAGGCAACTCATGGAGCCGTTCCTGCATACAAGATCCGCCCTGACTTGAGCGATTTATTTCCACATCCAAATGAAGCTGCATAATTACTTTATGTGTAATGGTGGTAACTATATGAAAAAAATTGTTTTTATTCATCAATTACTCTCAGTTATTCATCCGTTATATGCAGATGTGCAAAAACATGAAGTAGGTAGGCATTCAGGGAGCATGTCTAAACAGATTTTTGCACTCTTTAGCAAAGTAAAATCTGTAAATTGCAATAGTTGCTTATATCTACGTGATGCAATTTATTTAGTTCATACCATAGGCAACCGCTTGAATTTAAAAGCGACTCTATCAGACCGTCAATACTACCAATCCAAACTCATTTGTACTTCCTACAACTGTAAATTAACAGAGAGAGGCTTATTAGCATGAAAACCAATTCACATAAAAAAGATAGCCGTTTGAATTTGTTGATGAAAACGATTCATCGAGTGTTGGAGTTGCCCAAGATGACGCGCTTTGCGCTGGCGATAGATTTTGTTGCGGCGGTTGAGCGCCTTGGGCTAAGCGAGGTGTTAGCCGCGGAGGGCATTAGCTTTGCCAGCACGCAAGACGTGCACAACGATGCGCGGATAAATGCCCAAAAGCTGTTCCGTTGGCTTGGCCAGTACGAGGGCCAGCATCCGCAGGCGGATCGCTTGTTTCATGTTGAACAAGCACTGGTGGCGGCGCTGCCTGAGCATTTGCGGGTGCAGTATCTCAACGATGTGTTTGGTTGCACTGGGGTGACGGTTATTGCTGATCGCATGAGTGACGGCCATGTGTTGCATGTGGCCGATATGGCGGCATCGTTAACCAAAGAGAACGCCGAGGCGCAAGTGGCGGTGATCCATTTGGGCGATGAGCCCAAGCGCGAGCAGTTAGTGGCGGCGCACCGCGAGTTAAAAGAGTCGGCGGCGACCACGCAAGCCAGCATGGCGGCGTTAGAGCTGGCGTATCCGTATTTAGCGAGTCATGGCGGTAAGGCGGCGCAATACGCGGCCGAGAAGTGACCGCGATGCCGCAATCAAACCTAAACATCAATGTTATCGCCAGCGCTAAGACTGAGCTGCATCAGCAGTTGGTCCGCTTGGGTGACATGATCGGCGACGGTTTGCACTTAGAACCCGATGGCAAATGGATTGCGAAAGAGTATGTGAAAGTGGCGCGGGCGTTAGGTTATCGGCCTAAACGAGCTAATCACAGCGCACAGATTAATGCGGTAATGCTTAAGCGGGTGGCTGATGTGCCGTGTGGCCAGTGCGGTTTGGCTTTAAAACAAACCAAGTCGGGCTCGAAACGCGCCGTGTGTGCCAATGGGCATAAGTGGCAGTTGTTGAAATGAGTTGTTGAAATGACTTGTTGGAATAAAAGAAGGAGTGAATGACATGTTCACAAATCAGTTAAGTGATAACTGGGCGCGTACAAAACGCCGTTATCAAATTGCCCGCCACAGTTTGGCGACGAATGCGGGCTTGATACCTAAGTGGCAGTGAGGAGGATAAACGATGTTTGATCCTGAATGTTTAATTTGTTGTTTGGAGGGCGGCGCCGCGTGTTCGGTGCATGGGCAAGTTAGCCGTGCTGATGGGCCCGCCGTGGCCGAGATGGAAACCGCGCAAGTGACGTTACTCATGATGCAAGCAAGGCAGTTAATGCTTAAGGCGATGGCGCTTAAATCTAAGTCGAACATGCCTAATAGCACTGAGCCTAACGCCAATGAGCTTAGCGCGGCAACCTCTGAACGGGCAGCGTTAAGTGGCGTGAACATGGGCAAAGACATTGCCTGTTTTCATGGGCATACCACGGCGGAGTTGTTTAGGCGAACGCAGGTGGGCCGAATGGTTGAGGTGTTAAGGAACTGCGATGAATTGCAGCATAGTCGCCCCGAGCGTTGGGCGGTTATCGCGACCGACATAGTGGAAAAGGCGCTGCTGGGCAGTGGCAAGCAGTTGTTGCTACCGACGGTGAGCATTGATTGGATTATGAATTATCTGCTGATGGAAGAACAACGCGCGGAGCGTTCTATTGCGCAATTGGCGGTGGATGTAGGCGCGGCTGATATGAGTGCAATAGCGAAAAGCCGCAACGCGCACATTAAACGGCGTGATTTTTTTAGCCAGTTGCGCAGTAACTTGGCGCACGAGGTTTACTTGCTTGGCAGTGAAGGCGAGCGAGCGGAGGGCAACGGGGCGCATTGCAGTTGACCCGTTGCTGTAGACATAAGAAAGCCCGCTGAAGTTTGGCGACGAACGCGGGCTTAATACCTAAGTGAGGCAATATCATGTTACTGAAGCATGGGGTTTGCGTCAATTCGAGTTTGTGGGTTGCTCCGTTTGGGGGTGACTTATGAGTATGGAATTGATGGTAAAAGCGATGAAGGCCAAGGTGGGTAATCCACTGCGCAAGCTGGTGTTGATCAAGCTTGCTGATAACGCCAATGACCAAGGCGAATGCTGGCCGAGTTACCAGAACATTGCAGAGCAGTGTGAGATAACCCGCCGCAGTGTAATGAACCACGTAAAAACGTTGGAGGATGACGGCTTTTTACGGCGCGAATATCGCAAGGGCGAGAAGGGTAACTCCACCAATATTTTCCACATTCGTTTTGAGCCGATGGCGCCAAAATGCAAGGGAGATGCCGCTGTATTAGGGGGTGAAGCAAATTCACTATCCCCCAATGGCGCAGATTTGCCCCCTAGTGAATGTGGTTCACTACCCCCTAGTGAAGCAAATTCACCCCCTAGTGAATATGGTTCACCAGCTAGTGAACGTGGTTCACCACCCCTAGTGAATCTGGTTCACCCAGAATCTATCAATCTTGAATCTATCAATGAATCTTTAAAAGATAGTTGTCCAGCAACGAGTGCTAAGTCGGTTTTCAATGCATTTTTCAAAGCGTATCCCGCCCATCGCAAAGGTGGCTCGGATTCGGCTGCGTGGAAAGCGTGGAAGGCCGAAAAGCTGACCGATGCCGATTGTGTGTTGGCGGTGACCTGGTTGAAGGAGGCCGCGGCGCTGGATACGAGTTGGGGCTTTAGCGCTAATGGCCAGTTTGTGCTCGGCATTACCAAGTTTATCCGCGAACGCCATTGGCTAACGCCGTTGCCAAGACCGATGGCCACCGCTGTTGGGCAAGTGGATTGGCGCCATGCGGTGTATGACCCTGAGGACCCCTTGATATGACTGCCAAGCAAAATGCGAGCATGAAATCACTGCAGACCTTAATCCGCCAGCCGCTGGTTGGGCAGGGGCGTGTTAGCCAACCTGAGCCGACGGCAATGGACATGGCGATTGTGGACAGCGTGTTTAGCAAGTTGCGGGTGTTGTTCCCTGTGGGTGCGCCACGGCCTGAGGACGAAGCGACCCACAAAGCCGAGTGGCTTAAAACCTTGGCGGCGCAGGGGATTGCGAGCCGCGAGAAAGTGCAAGCGGGGCTGAATCGCGCGAGACGCGAGCAGGGCGATAGGCAGTTTTGGCCGACACCGCGCCAGTTTGCTTTGTGGTGCCAACCTACGGCCTGTGATTTAGGGCTGCCCAAGTTAGAGGCGGCGTTTAAGGAGGCAACCCGCCATTACCATCACCCTGATAAGCATACGTGGAGCCATGATGTAGTGCGCTTAGCGGTGCGTGAGACGGGCAGTTGGATGTTTGCAACAGGGCTCGAAAAGGACGTGTTAATGACGTTTGAGCGTAATTACACAGTGTTGTGTCGGCGCTTTAGCCGTGGCGAGTTGACCGATGTGGAATTGCCAAAGGCATTACCCGAAACGGTGACGCGGCCCACTGAGGCGGCCAAGGCGAAATCAATTATTGCCACGCTACGAACAAACCTTGGGCTTAAGGGGGCAAACGATGGCGACTAAACCACTGACCCAGCGCGAACGCTTAATGCGTATCATCACAGGGAAACGGTTTTGGACCCTGTTTGAAATCCAGCAAGAGAGCTTTAACCGCTTTGGGGTTCACGACAGCGAGACAGCCTTAAGTGCGCGGTTTCGGGATATGCCGATTAACCAGCGGGTAAAGCGCATACGCTCGGGTACCCATCACACCTTTGAATATCGGTTGGAGGGTTAGATGGCGCAGGTGATGACAGCAACAGGCGTAGAGCAAGGCAAGTTAAACGATGCGGTATTGCGCCGTTGGTTGCGGGCAGGAATAACAAGGGACTTTCGGGACACGCAGTTTCCGGCGGTGCGGTTACGGGCCTCAACCGATAGACGCCAAGCCTCGGTGTATTTAGTGATGAACGAAGCGGGCAAAACCGTGTGGCAAAAACAGGGCGTGTGGCCAGTGATGTGCTTAAAGACCTTTTTAGCCGAGTTACCTAGCCTTTTAGCAAAACGCAGCATGGGCCAAACGGTAATCAGCAACGAGTTTGCGAACGTCGCGCAATTGCTGGCGTGGTTTGTCACCCATGTGGAATGCAACCGCACCTTAAGTAACAGCTGGCGCAGTAACTGTAAATCGTTAGTGAGTAAACATCTCAGTAGCTGCTTTGGTGAGTTGCCACTCAATGAGCTGAACTTTATCGCAGTGGACAGTTATTTAATCAAACCCATGTTGGCGCAGGGTTACTCGGCGAATTACATCAAAGCAGCGGTGAAAGTGTTGAAACGAGCGTTATCGGTTGCGGCCGATTTACGGGTGTTAGACAGCAATAGCTTGGCGGGGTATCGGGTGCAAATGAGTTTGAAGATGCCGCCTTTGGTGGGCACGCAATTAAGCGAGTCGGACGTGGGCCCATTATTCAGCGCATTGCGAAATGCAGCAAGACCGGTGGCGATGTTGTTTGTGTTGATGCTGATGTTCGGTACCCGCATTGGTGAAACCCGTTTAGCACGTTGGGACCACTTTGCCGGCGATTACTGGTTTATTCCCGCCGAGAATGCCAAGAACCGCCAAGAGCATCGACTGCCTATGACGCCCACAGCCAAGAAGCTGATAACCCATTACGCCCACTGGCAATACACGCATGTGGGCAAGCGAGCGTTTTTGTTCCCAGGCGAAGTGGGGCCGGTGAGCATTCGCACTGCGCAGTATTGGAGTGAAACGATTCGGTTTAAGGCGTTTACCTCCCATGCGCTGCGCAAACTGTGCCGCACCATTATTGCTGACATGGGCGTAGATACTATGGTCGGTGAGCGGATTTTGAATCACACCTTGCCATTACTGCTGCGCACTTACGTCAACAGCACCTTAGATAAAGGCATGTTGATGGCGTTGGATGCCTACCACGCACACTTAATCACGCTGGGGTTTGATGATGTGGCGCCCGAGATTATGCGCCAATCGACCACTGAGACGAGTGAGCCAGACGAGCCAATGTTAGTGGGGTGGTTATAACGATGACGGTGACGATAACAATGACAATAACAAATAGCACAACAGAGTTATGGACTTCACGCAGGAGGATTTATGGCTAATCGCGCCGCGGATGTATTGAAAGTAGGGCGCCGTTTACGGGGCATGACCCAAGACGAAGTGGCTGAGATTTACGGCATTAGCCGCAACACTTACCAACGTTGGGAAAATGGCCGCACTACTGCACCCTATGACGATGTGACATCAATATGCCTTGATGTGTTTAAGCTTTCGATTGAGAAGATAAATGAGGTGGCCAATGGGCTTTAGCGATGAACCCGAGCAGAGGATGAACATTAAGGCGTTGCGGTTAGGGCTGTATCGCTGGGGCCGTTATTGGGTGTACCAAGAATTGGGCAAGGGGTTTTCAAACCGCAGCGCCTGCGACCGTTTAGGCGAAGCCTTGGGCGGCGGCAACTTAAAGCACGAACTCAACGTGCCTGCCCATGTCGCCCATTTTGACCAGCTCGTTGAGCAGTTATCGATTAACTGCAAACGTGCCATCCGCGCCCATTACCTGTGCAAAGAGCAGTGGGCCTTAATGGGATTTGACAGTAAAAAGTCATACATCTTCTGGTTAAGAAAAGCCGAAATGGCACTGCTAGATAGGATGAATTAGGGGATGTTTAGTGGTTGCTTGGGGAGCGAGAAGAGCAAGGGAAGGGGATTGAATATCGAGGCCGCATTAGCGGCCTTTTTGTTGGGTGGGATGATCTGCATAGATTCTTTTCGCCTTAGATTTTTAATTCGTTTTTATTTTTATAATTACCATCGAAATCATCTCGATTGCGGTATTGAAAAGCTAGGCCACGCCTAAGAATGTGAACGTTTCAATATTCACATTAGAAAATGTTGAAGTATCATTTTTCTCGTTCGCAAAAAATTCTTTTCAAACAACACGTTTCATTTATGTTGCTGGCATGTTTTTATTTTTGTATTCTAATTTGACAAAAAAAGGATCTTGAACTAAAGGGAATGTCATGTTGCCACTGTGGACGCTGCGCCGTAAATCATCTTTTGCCGCTTTTATGTTATTGCTTTGTCTAGTATGGATGACAGATAGTTATGCTGTGCTTCCTCCTGGAACCCCCTCTCTCAGTGGTAGTAAAGTAAATACCATGGTTAATTTGCGCTGGAACATTAATTGCGATGTCACCACTGTAAATATCCAAGAGTCTACCGATGGCAACATTTGGAATACAGTTTATCGTGGACTTGGTGATCCTGTTGAAGATACATCTCCCCCCCCGATATTAATGTCATTTTCGCCAGTATTTGGTGGTGATACAGGAACAGTTTGCCCAGGATGGACAAGCGCTCGTGATACATATCTCGCAGGTAAAAGTATCTCTAGTTATTATTATCGTATCAATGCCTGTATAAGTTCGGCATGTAGCACCTATAGTGCGGCTATCATTGTTGGCAACCCTTCTGCGCCGACAACTCCAACGATACCAACGTCGATCTCCGCACCAGCAACCAATGCAACTGGGGCTTTTAGTGTTTCTTGGTCGAGCGTCAATGGCGCTGCGCGTTATGAGCTACAGCAACGAGTGAATGGTGGCGCTTGGGTCGCTAAGTATTCTGGAACGGCCACAAATTATGCGTTGTCGGGGCTCACTTCTGGCACCTATCAGTATCAAGTACGTGCTTGCACTACAGCGTGCAGTGCTTGGAAGTTATCGAGCAATACGCAGGTGACTTTGCCCTTGCTTGGCAGTGATTGGAAAAATCTATCTCGGGTATCGGTTGCAGATGCCGGCGGCAGTGACACTGCACCTTCTGATGCTGTAGATCTCAATGCTGCATCGGTTAAAGGGCAAGCTGGCGTATCGGGTGGTCAAGCTAGTTATCAAATACCCATCGATTTACCGCCAGGACGTAATGGCGTTCAGCCATCTGTATCGCTTAGCTATAACTCCCAAGGGGGAAATGGCATTTTAGGGGTGGGTTGGTCACTCAATGCAGGGTCAAGCATTAGTCGCTGCGGTGCAACCTTTGCCCAAGATGGCTTTACCCGTGCGGTAACGTTTAACGCCACGACCGATAGGTTGTGTCTTGACGGTCAGCGTTTGATTGCCATTACAGGCACCTATGGAACAGGTAATACCGAATATCGAACTGAGATGGACTCCTTCGTCAAAGTGGTTCAGCACGGCAATATCAATGACAGTAATAGTCGTTTTACTGTCTATAAACCTGATGGAAATTCGGCAACCTATGGCACTAAACCTGATAGTCACTCATCACCCAATGGTGGGCTTACAAGGACCCTTAATTGGAAAGTGACTCAAGAGTCCTCTTCAAATGGCATGAATACAATAGATTATGAATATGATAATTCAGTTAAAGGGGAAAACCTGTTAAGTACTATTTACTATACGGGCAGCAACGGCAGTCATGGTGATAGACGCGTTGAGTTTGAGTATGAGATGCGTACAGATGAACATCAAAGTTACATGCGTGGTGGGCTCCTCTTATCAACACGACGACTACATAGGATCCACACCTATGCTGAACAAGGTGAGGCGTTAGCAACATTTAAGTTTGAGTATTCTTCCAGTCAGGCGACGAGCAGAAGTTTACTCAGAAATGTGAGCCAATGTGATGCTAAAAACATTGCGAATCAATGTACTCCACTGACACAATTTTCTTGGCTTGATAGTGCGATTAATTACCAAACTGATCCAACACCAGTAAAGAGTCAAAGATCACTCGAACTGGTACTGCCAAGCGGCGATCGTAATGGCGATGGTTCTACTGATTGGCCTAACTATAATGTGAATGCTGAAGGTGAATTTAGCCCAAGTAATGCCACCATTGATAATTGTTTTTTTAATAAGCTTACGTCAGCGATGCAGTGTCATAATGCTGATATCAATTTAGATGGGAAAACGGACCCTGTCATCATTGATTGGGCTAAAAATCTTATAAAATACGCTATCAGTATCAATGGTAACTTAGTATGGAAAAATACGGATATTGTTGTGAGTAGCCGGTCGTCATCAATAGTACATATTGGCGATATGAATGGTGATGGCTATCCAGACCTTGTTATGTTGCATTATGATTATAACCAGTCGGAAGTCTACTTTTATCCACATAGCCGTAACATTAGTCAGCCTTACTCAAATGCACGTAAGCAAAAATTATTCACTTTAAAAAATGTTGATGGTAATGCCAAGGATAATTTTAGCTTTGTAGGCGACATTGATGGTAACGGCTTTGGTGATTTTATTTATGCTACAAGTGGCAATGGTTACAATGGCTTAAGGCCTTTTAATTTGTTATTGGTTACACCTGATCTGCAAGGTTGGTTAAATCTTAGCGTTAATCCATTAAATTTTGAAGATGACTCTCACTATGACCAATTGGGTAATGGCTGGATGCGATTCCAAATATATGCCGATATAAATGGGGATGGGCTCAACGATTGGTTAGGCTTTTATAAGCCCGATATTAATGGCAGTAAATTATTTGTCAGGCTGAATAAAGGTGGTTTTTTTGATGAGCCTAAAGAGACGGGTCAAACGCTCAATACCAGGTCATTTGTTTATAATGAATCCTATGGTACAGAAGATACGAGGGAATCTATTTGGCGAACAGTTCCCTATTATGCCGACTCATTTAGGGTAATGGATGTTAACGGTGATGGTAGAGATGAGATAATTTTTCCCAAAACGCGAGTTATCACAGCCTGTTATAAAATGATGGTGTTTAAGACGACCAAAGTACGAGAGGCCAAAGAGATATGTGGAGATGATATTTATAATGAGATTTACCCCTTAAAAACGAAACATAGTTTGCAGTCTGTTAATGAGCAGTTTGATTATAGTATTTATCGCTATGCCGTCCTTAAATTTGATGAGACTGATGCCACTCTTGATACGAGCCTCCCCTTGTATGGTGCGGCAACTCATACTGCACTAATAGATGCTTTCGGTAATGGTTTAGCGGATATCGTCTTCAATTATGGATGTGGCACAACGGAGTGCCGATTCATCGCTGGCAATGTAACTAACCTCGTTCCGGGGCAACTTAATTTAGTACGCAACTATGGTGCTGGCTCAGGCGCTTCTGGTAGCGATTACCAACCCGTAGACTATCTACAATCTGTCACGGATGGATTGGGTAATAACAGTGAGTGGCGTTATCGCCCACTGTCAACCGGAGAAGGCAGTGCCGGACAATCCAAACTCTATACAACCGACCATGATGAAGTTGGTACTGGTTATGTCCATTTTGCCTCCAGCATGTATGTGGTGCAATCCTTTAAACAAAGCAACGGACAGATTGGCGAAAATGAAATCCAATATGCCTATAAAGGCGCGATGTATCACCTGCAAGGACGAGGCTTTACTGGGTTTAATCAAATCTGGGAAAAGGATATGCAGCGGGATAAAACCGTGCATAGCGTTTTTGAGCAGAAGTTTCCGCGTGTAGGGCTATTAACCTCACAGACAGTGACTGTGGGTTCCACCACAGTGAATCAAGTCAACAATACTTGGGTAGATAATCCACTGCATAAGGCAAGCCTGGTGCGCAGTAAGGGTGTGTACCATAACATTCAGACCAGCTCGCTGCAGAGGTCATGGGATCTGGATGGGATCTTGATGTCAGAGATAAAGCAGACGGTAGGAACTGGCTCGGCCGATGTGGATGAGTGGGGCAATATCAAGAAGCACACACAAAAGCTTACGGATTACATTAAGGGTCAAGCTAACACCTATACCAATACCACTGAAACCAGTTTTGCCGTTGATACCAGCAACTGGTGGCTTAACAAATTTAATGAGATACGCACCAGCCACGATACCGTTCAGCGCGCTTGGGGAGATGATCCTGTAGGCACAAATGATAAAGCCCAATGGCAACTCCAAACGGTGAATACGTGGGACAATGTGCATAAATTGCCCACGCAAGTGACTTATACTGCCAGTAACACCAGTTGTAATCGCGTCGAGCAAACCGGCTTAAACAGCTATGGTTTACCGCTCTGGACTAAAAGTACAGGGCAAAGTAGTGCGTGTACTGCCATCACGGCGAGACAAAACAACTTTACCTACACCAAAGACGGTAAAACTCAAGTTGACGATGGCTATCTGCCTTACAAAGTCACCAATGCCAAAGGTCATATCACCACTACCGAATACGATATGGGGCTAGGACTTCCCACTAAAGTGGTAGCGCCCAATAATATCGTGACCCAAACCGAGTACGACGGTATCGGTCGTCCGGTACAGGTCAAACAGACGGGTAGCCCGACTCGCTATTTGCGCTATTTGCTAGCCAATGAGGGTAATAACGCTCCACAGGATAATGATAACGTTCCCGTTGTGATGACCCGCACGAGTGGGGCGGGGATGCCCGAGAGTGAGCAGTATTTTGACGGTCAAGGCCGATTACTGCGCACCGCCACGCAAGGTTTTGATGGCGATTATCAATACCAAGACAAGCATTATGATGCGTTAGGGCGCATGACCCGAGATTCAACGCCCTACGGTAATGGCACCTCTGCCGACTATACCGAGTTTAGTGACTTTGATGCGCTCGATAGACCTATCAGACGCACGATTCCTAATGGTCGTTCCGGCGGGTTGGAGTCGATTTATACCTATAATGGCTTGACAACCAATATTAATGTTGAAGGTCGCACTATGTCGCGCACCTATGGCAGTCAAGGTTGGTTGTATGAAACGGTGGATGCGCAAGATGGTACCAACCGTTTTGCCTATGATGGCGCGGGCCGTCCTTTAGTCATACGCGATGCCAACTATGCAGTCACAGGCAAGGACATTAAAGCCACCTACAACGGTTTTGGACATAAAACGCAGGTAATAGACCCTAACCAAGGCACCACAGTCTTTGGGTATAACACCTTAGGTGAGCTTGATAAGCAAACCGATGCCAACGGTGTGGTGCAAACTTATGTGCTTGATGTGCTGGGTCGTATCACTAGCAAAACCACTACCGGCGGCAGCGCGCCCGGCCAGGCTGTTTTTTATTGGGATGGTAATATTAACAACGATGCAAAAATAGAAATTATTGGTCAGTTAGGCTTACTCACCTCTGAAACTGAAAATGGCGTTACCCGCAACTATAGCTACACGGCGGCACTGCAACTGGCGCAAACCACGATTGCCGTTGATGGCACCAGTCGTACAGTTAAACATCAGTACGATGGCTTTTATGGCCGTCCTAAGGCATTGGAATACCCTAATGGTTTGACTCTTAAATATGGCTATAACGATTACGGCTACCTTGAGCAGACCAGCAACGCTGCCTCAGGCTATTTGTATCGTCAAATCACGGCTATGGATGAGGCTGGACATATTACCGGCGCAAACTTAGCCAACAGAGTGATGTCTGAATCACGGGTTTATTACAGTGAAGGCACAATGTCGAGTGTGGAAGTGGATGGGCCATTAGGCCTGATTCACGGTCATTACTATGACGGTTACGATGACTTTATGAACCTCACCAGTGAGCGTAATGGTGTCACAGGGCTAGTCAAAAGTTATCGTTATGACAGCTTGAATCGGTTGGAAGAATACCAGTTTAATAATACCAATCCGAACTTCACCGCCACGGTCAATTATGCCTATGACAAAGTAGGAAACTTCCTAAAGAAGACCGATTACAGTGCTAATGCCACTAATGCCTATCGCTATGGAGGTAATGCTGGATGCGCAGCTAACAGTAATGCAGGCCCCAATGCGGTATGCCAGCTGAATAAGCTCAATGGCTCAACAGTTAACTTTCAATATGATAAACGTGGAAACCTGCGTGTCGGTGACGGTTTAACCATGACCTATAATGCCATGGATAAGCCGCTGACTATTTCAGGGAGGGGGCCGAACAATAACACCCTAACGGCTTTTGTGTATGGCAGCGATAGTATGCGGGCCAAGCAAAGTCGCACAGTGTCAGGCAGCACAACCACTACCTATTATGTCGATAAGTATTATGAAATCGATAATGATGGCAGCTGGCGTGCCTACCTCGATGACATTGCAGTGTTGAGTTACACTCCACAGCGCAGCCATTTACTGCAGTTCACTTTGCGAGATAGGCTGGGCAGCGCGACGACCATGGCAGACCAAAACGGTAATATTGTCAGCCAGCGTTATTTTGACCCTTTTGGGCGCACAACTGACCTTGGATATAATCATAAGCTGGATATTCAGAATAAGAATACCCTGTTATCCCAGCTGCAAGATTTAGCGGTGACCAACAAAAACCGTCGTGGTTTTACCGACCATGAGCATTTGAATGAACAGCAGTTAATTCATATGAACGGCCGGATTTACGACTACAACCTAGGTAGGTTTATGAGTGTGGACCCGTTTATTCAGAGCCCCACCTCGACCCAGAGCGTGAATCCGTACTCGTATATCATGAATAACCCGCTGGCAGGCACAGACCCGACGGGGTATTTAGCATCATGTCGTTCAGCGACATCGCATATTTGTACAACGAAGAATATTCAGTACGGTGATGGTATTTTTAGAGAGAATAGCAATGCCAAAACACTTTCTGAAGGTATAGCTAATGGTGCATCTAAGGTACAATCTCCATCGTTTACCAGCATTGCTAACGCAGGTAGCTTGCAGCAGAATGCGGTTAAGCAAAACCCAAGTTATGGCAATGACCCTAACTTTGCTAAAGGCTATGGTTCACTCAAGGGGGATATGTCAGGAATTCTTTCTATGACTGGTCCGGCACTTGCTGTTGATGCCGTAAAAGCAGGTATTGAAACAGCAAGTGCAATTGCAGATGAGTATGAACAATCTGGTCTTTCTATGTCCACCTTCATCATTGCAGGAAAAGCTGCTGGTGAGGCTGCTATTGATGTTGGGGCAAAAAAGTTTAGACTACCTGGGGTTGCAAGTAGTGCAAAAGAAGTTAAGAATGCCCGTCAAAGAGGTGTCAATGGAGCAAAGTCGGCCGAAAGAGATCTTGTTAAAAGTGGCCACCCTGGAACAGCTGATAGTGGTGGATGGTCATTTGCGGAAAGGAAGCGCATAGCAGAGACAGGCCAATTCCCAAGTGACACACGTTGGCACCATATTAATGATGTTAAAAGAAATCCAGGATTGGCGGATGTAGCCGATAATGTCACACCCTCGAGGGGGGGGAATACAGGGCATGTAAGCAAGTATCATCCGAATGGAACTCAAGCAGGTTCATCGGGCTCGATGTTAAATCGCTCTCAACTAAATAATGATCATATGAATGGGAATTGAAGATGAAATTACTAGATTGGATAAAAGCAAATAGGCCCGGTAATCTCTCTGAGTATGATGATCGATTTGAGATAGAGCACCAGTCTGGAGAATGCTCTACATTGTTCAAAAATTCAGGGACTCATGTAAGTACGATGAGCCATCATAAATCTTTGGGGGACATGTATACCTCTTTCGATGGAGTAGACTTGTTTTCCAGTACATTCAAGATTGCATCAATAGAGTCCCCTAAATCTGTCGGAGATGTAGAATTAGTTGAGAGTTTGTCCAAATTTCAAAATTGGGTAAAACAACTGAATCCTAGCTTTCCCGAGCGGGTTGTTCCGTTTATGTACCAGGCCGGAATCGGTATATACGCAGTAGGAGAAGAAAGTGGAAAGATTTACGAGTGGGATGATGAGCAAGGCACTTTATCTGATGAATTTGATTCGCTCGAACAGATCCTAACAGAGTGGCTTGATGCGATAGTTTAAAGTCAATGATGAGGGTCTGTAAAGAGATAGAGCAGGCACAACACTTTTGTCAATCGGCCCCATTTTCTTGGGGCTTTTTCTTTCCTGAAACCAGGCAATTCAACCAGCGGCCTGGGTAGTCGTTACCAGTAGAATTGAGCAGAAGCGGCCAGATGGGGGCGCAATTCGGTGCAGCACCACTATAGTCACGATTGCCGATTCTGATATGGATGACTAAGGTTTTTCTTTTATCTATTGTTAGGTGAATATAATTTTTTAGAGTTCGGTTTTGCTCTTTTTCATGTAGTAGTACTTATTTCCCCTCTTATGCCGCCTTGACTCCCTCAAGACGTTGGAAGCACTAAAACTCATGCAGCAGTAAGGCTATAGGCGAGCCGTTGCATCAACCCTACAGGAGGATGCAACGGCGTGTTTTTGTTGGTCTTGTATTCATTTCCTCAGGTCAAAAAGGTCAGGGGAATAGCGAGGTTTTGAGCTGTATTGCGTGAGCAACAGGCGTTCAATCGTGCGACCAGTTCGGCTTGTTCTTAGACCACTATCTTCACCTGCAGACGTGTTACCCGATCACATTACGCTTCATGCCTAGTCGTCGGCTTTACCCAATCCCAATGCACATCAAGTAATACACTAATACTGGAGGTCGATGATGGCCGGTACCCAAGAGTGTTGTTCCGCTTGGTCCTATAATCCTGCCGTGTTGACCAGCAGGTGTGTCCGCTAATCTCAAGCTGGCTAATTGCTTGTTGGGATAAGGGTATGGATAGGTGTTGATGCCTGGTATCAAGGTGCATGCTTCCGTTCGTTAGCTGCTTAATACCTGCAGATGTACTAGTCGTTCAGGCATTTGCTAATGTCTGTGGGTACAGCCGGCATTGATAGGGCTGATATAGGCGTGTTGTGCGAGATGGCGAGTGAGGATACCGCACGTTTTATTAGCATTAGTTGTTGCTGGTGTGTTACGTATCGATAGGTGAATTACACCATTCTGGTTCAAAAGTTCTTAGATGCGGCCTAGATAATCCCTAGATCCCCTCAAAAAGTTGGGAGCACTCAAACCCATGCAGCAGTAGGGCTACAGACGAGTCATTGCATCAACCCTACAGGAGGATGCAACGGCGCGCCTTTGTTGCTTTTGTGTTAACGATTGAAGGGTGTGAAGGGTAGGGCAAAAGGTGAGGTTTTTGGCTGTTTGGGGTGAATTGATGGCGCCCAAATGGATCCTTCTATTCGGCTCACTGTTTCGGTCGCGGCCTCATCATGCGAAGGCGTTATCCGCTCCCCGTTTTTGGTCATCGAAATCATGTGAACTGGGATGATCTGCACACTGTTTCTGAGTGATTGAACGCGTTTATAGGCTCATGCTGCCTTAGTTTGAATTGTTATTGATATGTTTCTATTCAATGGGTGTTGTTCAGTGTGTTGCACCAATATGGTTCAACCGTTTTTTGATGCGGCCTAGATAATCCCTAGATAGCCTCAAAAAGTTGGGAGCACTCTAGCCCAAGCAGCAGTAGGGCTACAGACGAGTCATTGCATCAACCCTAAGGAAGGATGCAATAGCGTGTATTTGTTGCTCCAGTGTTAAATGTTGACGATAGGGTGAAGAGGGTAAAAACCAAGGTTTTAAACGGTTTTAGACGGTTTTACGTGAACAGTAGCTGTCTAGGCCTTGGCTTACTTTAGCCGAGTGCCAGGCTCGTTCTCTTTACCTATATTAGTCATCCTGCATGGATAGAAATGGAGCGATGATCATGTGCAATTATGATGAATTTAGATTTTCAGATGGAAGGATTTTGTGCCTCGCCGATGCTCACGGTTTGATTGAAGCCGAACGCGACACCTTATGGTGATGAGAATCACTCTCAACTCGATGTAGATGCGAACCATTATCATCACGGGTCCTTCTGGCGCGGTTGATTGCGGGGGCAGCGACACGCAGTGCTTCACTACATATGAGAATTTTAGAGGGCTTGGTTGTTGTTTTATTAGCGGGCTTTTAGGGGGCGTTCATAATTTTGAACGCTATCTATAGTGTTGATTATAAATAATTATTTTCCTTACTTTCTCAGGAGCTCAAAAAATAGGTGTGCTCGGATATACCAACTTCACTAGATCGATTTTGTGATCCTTTGATCTTAGTTGAATGGACCGATATTTTGCCTCTATTCGTAAGTGAGTCACTATAAAGCGAAGAACAGTGAGGGGGAGAAACCTACCTTTAGTTTGAATACATCAGAGCGTCGCCGCCTAGGCATATCGATTCGTTCCAGCTTTATCCCAAAATCACTTAACTGATAACTAAATCATTCAAAATTTGCTAACCGGGAAGTACAGCATGCAATGACTGTGATTTTACGCAGTACTTAACCAATGCTTGCCACCGCAAAAAGCTTGCGCTAATCAAGTTTCAATCAAACAATCCATTGGTGATATTGGCGAGTACTTTGGTTAAAGAAGACTGTTTGTGGTCATACCCGCAATGCCAGTTAGGTCATTTGCAGTTTATTGGGCTGATAAGACCACAGGGACTAGTGATGATTAACACCTAAAGTCAGCAAGTACGCATGTCAGGATAATCACTCCCTCAAGACGTAGCGTAATGACCGACAACGAAAAGCTGCCAGCCTTATGGGGTTAAGCCGATGAGGGGATAGGGTGTGGTGAGTGTCAACCTGAATGTGGGTTTCAAATGCTGCCAACCAAGGTCAACAATCAGTCGAAAGTGAGCGTAAAAAATGAGAAAGCTAAAACGATATCAAGTGATTACCCATCAAACTGTATAAAAAACTGCTACCGCAAAAAAGCAAATTCCTATAGCATCATTTATACCAATTGACATGGATGTGGCAGCGGCCAAGTCCAACAAGCGATTTATGCCCCGCAAGCAGCGCAGCGCATAAATACTAAGACGTTAACCAAATTAAAACTCCGATCGAGGTTGTTAAATGATTCAGTGGCCTAAGCATTCTAAAATCATTTGCTTAAATACTTCCGGTGAAATAATCGCCGAGTCAAAACGTAGCAGGTTGGATCTATCGGATTCTCTTATGCTGTGGAGACAAGAGGATAATCCTCTAATATGTTCAATTGAAGTTTCTACCAAAGCCGAAAGATGGAAATCATGGAACACAGAAAACGTCAAAATGATTGAAAATCATATTGCTTACGATCTAGAGTTTGATGCCTATAAAGTTAAAATCGAGCGTGTGAGCACTCCGGGCAAAACGTTGTGCACGAAGCCTTTTATATGGAATCTCGAAATTGCGGCTGATTATGGTGACGAAGAGCATGAAGAATCCACTTCAGCTAGAAGATACACCGGTTCGAGATTTAAGGTGGCGAGAAGTGATGCATCAGTAAAGTCTATTCAGTCAAAAATAGAGAAGGTGTTTGGCCTTCCCCGCGGATCTGTTTGCTTGCTGACGCCAGAAAATAAGAAGGCAAGCCCAAGGTCATTAATTAAAAAGCTTAGAGATAAGTGGAAAAATGGCTAACAATCCAAGCAAGCGACCAAACTACGCTTCTCCAATTTACGGTTCGCTTCGCTCACTTTACCGCAGATTGGCTCTACTCAGTTTGGCCCCTGTTGTGGGCGTTAGCTGCTTTAGTGCAAATCATCAATGAAGAGTATTAAATGAAGAAGCATCTTATTGAATGTGATTTTGAATTCCACTCATCCCATGGGATTAGTGAAATCGGGTTCGAAGGGGGGAGTACTTACAATCTTGAAGAAGGTGTCTCATGTGGCTGTCCCTTTGGATTACCAAACACAACAATCTTATTATCTAGCTTTGGAAATCCAATATTTAAAGTAAAAGTTGAGTCCTTTGATCTTAATGATAAAAAAACACAAGCATCATACTTAAATAAATTAGCTAGTTATTTATCATTCATAGCTGCAAAAAATGAACACAACGGGCGTTATGGAACACCTTTCATAAAAATAAATTTCAACACTTTTAATGAAGATGTTGTTGATGTTGCAAATGTCAGTTTCAAAGATAACACTTTAGCTCTGAATTCAGTGGTAAAGATGACTGATGCACTGTCAATAACATCTATGAATAGTGTTAAGTTTAATGAAAGCAATGTAGAAGAAATTCATTATAATGAGTTATTGGATTACTATTACAATGGGCTTAAAGCGGAGAGTGAAAAGTCAAAATTTTTCCATTGGTTTTTAATAGTTGAGTCTCTAGAAGGAAGCAAGCGATACAACGAATTATTCCCCAGTGGAACTATGTTTGCTGATGACGAAAGAGAAAAAATAGAATTATTAGCTAATACACTATCAAATGACGGAAAGAACACATTACTTTCTGTGCTCACAAGAACATCTGAGTTCAGAAACCAAAAGCTATTTAAATTCCTAGAAGAACTAGGCATAAGCCAGCTGACTAGCATGATGGGAATTAAACCAGTTACGCTAGAAACAGTCAAAACTGTTACCGTAGCAAGAAATAAGCTATTTCATAGAGGAAATGAATTTCCTACCAATACACTTTGGTTCGTCTTATTTCCATTAGCCACCACGATTATTGAGAAAATAATTACTGATCCCACATGCTTAGATGCCGCTAACATGTAAATCCAGGTGACGCCTACGGCGCACCTGATTTAGGCGTTAGGGCTCAGATATGAATCGAGCATTTGGTAAAGTATTCAAAAGCGAAAATGGTCTTGAGTACGTTGTAATCCGAAAAGCCAAGCTGCCATTTCCTGAAGTCTTATCCACTTCAAATGCCCTTGCCGAGGACGATAGCGGTAATTATTTCGTTCTCCTTAAAGAGGCTGTGTGCTTTTGGGATCACGAAACAGGAGAGAACGATGTTCTTTCTGAGTCAGTAAACGATTTTGTTTCTAGGTGTTCTTCTCCAGAAGTTGAACTAGAGCCGGGTTGGATAGATCCCGAGTTTGCGAAGAAATTCGGGATCAAGAGCAAGCCCTAATCGGGTAGCCAGAAGTATCTAGCCTCCAGCCCCCACATCACCCTGCATGCGGCTCCGCTCAGGGCGGTTCATTTAGAACTCCTAACTTCTTTGCACTGCAGCATCAATTACGGTGACTTGGTTTCGTTGTATTGTCCCCTTACTGCGTGGGGGAGGGCCCGCCAATTAGCCTTTAGCCTACGCCTCATAAGGTGTTCTTGTTCATCAGCTCGCATTCTTAATCAGTAAAATGGCTAGTGGCTTCCTCTAGACCGATTCTCGTAGATAATCCCTTGCCATTCGCTAGTAGTTAACGTTTAATAACATGATGTTATTGATCGGTGACCTTCCTACAGAGGACTTTCACCTCATAAGTTCATGCCCATGCTGGGCGTACACAAGTGTGTTAATTTGACGCATTTACGCTGCGTTTCAATGCGCAAATTACACAGGCGTTATACTTAAAGGGGGTAATGTTGAAATATTGCACAAATTGTCAAACGGAATTTGGTGAAAACCACAAGTTTTGTGCTGGGTGCGGCAGTCCTAGAAACTCATCTGGACATGTTATTCAATCAGGTGATCAAAGCGTAAATACAATTGGCTCAGAGATTAATAATAGTAATATCCATATTGGAGATAATATTAATAATTCAAATAATATTGACCCTGAATTACTTAATCTTAAGCGCGAGTTTGTAAATCTACCATGGACAAGCGATGGTGCTTTAGCCAAAAGTTCTACATTTAAAAAGCTCGGCGCTTGGGGAAGTTTAGCTAGCATAATAGGTTTGTTTATACCTTTTTTTTACAACCAGTTTATCCTCCATACAGCCAATTGTTTTTTTATTCTTTGGCATTTGCTTTTCAATGCTGATCTTAAGCATGGTGCTTCCTCGCAGAAGGTTTGAGCATTTGAGTGGGTTAAAAAACTTAGAAATTGGCACTTCTGGTAAAATTTATATCACAAAAATATCCGCTGAGTGCCCTTGGTGTGGTTCTGAAATGAATTTGAGAATGGTTGGACCCAAAAACCAGAGAGAGCACCTATTAATGTGCACTCGAAACCCCGCACAGCATAGAATTATCTTTGATCCGACAGCACTGCCGGATATCGAAAAATAAATATAACAAACAATTTAAGAGTGATTCACCACGCTTGGCATTTTGGATTTGGGTCTAGTTCAGTGTTTATGGCGTTCAAATTGAGTTGTAGCGTGGTTCACGCCTTAATTGGGCATTAATCAATAGAAATTGTTATCCGAAATTAATGTGTTAGAACTGACGTTCTAACTCGGAAATGTCCCTAAATGAGTTCTTTATTTTTGACTTTATAGAAAGTTAGTTTGCATGGATTGCGATAGTAATATTTTCGGGGTGGCAGAGCAGTGCCTCTAGCATCATCGCTTCAGTTTGAAGCCAAAAATCAATTTCAAATGGGCTGATCAGTAGGGGCATTCTGCCATGATAGGCTTTGCACTTTTCTGTGGGCTCAGTCGTTAATGTGACCAGCTGGGTAAACTCTGCGTTTGGATAGCATATTCCGGCCATGTAAAGAGGCTCTCCTTTAGCATGACTAAACAGATATTTCTGTTTTTGTTTTTTACCTTCCTCGCGCCATTCATACCAACCAGAGCAGGGTACAACGCAGCGGAGACTCGCAAATGCGGAAGCAAACGTTTTCTTTTCTCGCACGGTTTCAGCCTGTGCATTAATCAATAGCTTTTTCGACCAAGCAGGCTTTATTCCCCAGGTACAATCTAGCTGCTGAAGCTGGCTATCGGCCATCATAATCACCGACACTTGTTCGGTAGGGCGCAAATCAAGGTTAGTTTGTGGATTAAATGGCACACCCAGTTGAAGAGATACCGTATTAGCGAGAAAACTATCAATGCTTATGCGTCCGCACATTAGGCCAATTCCTCAATATTTTTATCTTTATACAATAGACTAAGTGAAAAAAATCAGTATGTGCGCCACAAAAGTCTAGTCTGTACCTCTCACGAATTAAGCAGCCATGAACTGTTAGCTCTCTGTCTGCTGTAAAACAAATATCTATTTTTATTAGTGGGTTATAGCTGGAAAAATGTAGCCAATTGAGTATTGGCGAAGATAGACATTAGAACAAGTTCAATGAAAAGTGGTTCATCTTGATTGATTTTGCATTTTTGACCTGCTGTTACTACATTTCAACATAGCTGAACAGGTTGTTTATTTGCAAAGGAAAGCAGAACCATGATCTTCAGACCAGTGCGGGTGTTTGTCACAACATTACTTTTAACCGCTTTTAGCTTCTTAATCTTGTTTCTGGTGCAGTTGTCGGAACTTACCTGTGTTGATGATTTATCTGAACTAAATGATATCGTTGCAAAGAGAGACCAGATGGGTGACACCACCGCGGTGAATTTTGACGTGGGGTTTGATAAAGAAAAGAACCAATGGTGTTACATCGAAACATCACAATAATTCTTGCCAGTTACCTAACAACGCCTATAATTACTGTATATAAAAACAGTGGTGTTGACTATGCGTATTATCCCCATCTATGCCAGTGCCGGTATTACTGGCTTCGAAAGCCCTGCGGCTGAATATAGTCAGCTGGGTCTCAGCCTTGATGAGCTGTTAGTTGTGCATCCCAGCGCGACATTTATTGGTGTCGCAAAAGGTGACTCAATGCAGGGCGTGGGCATTTTTTATGGCGATTTACTGATTGTTGACCGCCAGGAAACCGCGCGTCATGGTGATGTGATTGTTGCCAATTTCAACGGTGAATTTGTATGTAAAATCCTCGATAAAACGCATCGCATGCTGCTGTCGTCGAACGAACAGCACCAACCTCAGCCTATTCACGACTACGATAATTTTACGATTGAAGGTGTTGTTATTCGTTCAATTCGTTGCCATCGCCAAAGTCCATTATTAGCAGACATCTGATGTTTGCCTTGGTAGACGCCAACAGTTTCTATTGCAGCGCCGAACAGGTATTTAGACCTGATTGGCGTGGTAAGCCAATGATTGTGTTGAGCAACAACGATGGATGTATCGTTGCGGCAAACAAGCAAGCGAAAGAACGCGGTGTGCCTAAGTTTGCACCATACTTTCAAGTCAAAGACCTGTGCACGAAATTAGGTGTCATTGTTTGTTCAAGTAACTATGAGCTCTATGCCGATTTATCCGCAAAGATGATGAATATCATTGGTCGATTTGCACCAGAGCAGCATGTCTATTCGATTGATGAAAGCTTTCTCTCCTTTAAAAATTGTTACCCCGCCATTAAGTGCTTACAAGCCCAAGGCCAGTTGATTCGAAAAGCGGTTTGGAAAGAGACACGTTTACCGGTTTGTGTAGGCATCGGCTCAACACTCACACTGGCTAAAGCGGCCAATCACGCGGCAAAGAAGTTACCTGGCTATCATGGTGTGTGTGTTATCGATAATGAACAAGATAGGATTTCAATTTTACAATCAATGAATGTGAATGATGTCTGGGGCATTGGACGCAGGATAAGCAAAAAACTTGAATTGATGAACGTAAAAACCGCCTATGACTTAGCCAAAATCCCTGCAGGTTTAGCGCGAAAGCAATTTAGTATTGAAATAGAACGCACTGTGCGTGAACTCAATGGGCAAGCGTGCAAAGTGTGGGACGAGGCGAGGGCGGATAAGAAGCAAATATTCTCGACTCGTAGTGTGGGCGAGCGTATTACCGAGTATGAAGATTTACTGCAAGCCTTAAGTAAACATGTGGCGATTGCTGCAGCGAAAGCGCGTAAGCAAGGTTCAAGCTGTAAAACCATGTTGTTGTTTGCCAGCAATTCGCCCTACGATGAACGCCCAACAGGCTTTAAGACCTTAGTGCACTTTGCTTGTGCTACTGATTGCAGCATTGAACTAACTCAAGGGATGACACAAGCAGCATCTCAACTTTTCCGTGCCGGCGTACGTTATTATAAAGTCGGTGTTGGCCTCATTGATTTGGTCAGCACCCAGCATGGCCAGTTAGATTTATTCAATGCCTCAAAAGCCAAACCCGCGTTAATGAAGACCCTCGATGGCATCAATCAACGTTACGGCACAGACACCTTATTCATAGCCGCCCAAGGTATTGAACAAAAATGGGCCATGCGTCGAGATTTACTCACACCGCAATACACTACCAAGTGGCATTGTCTGCCCGAGATAAAGTGTTGATATCTGACAGTAGATGGATTTACAGGTTTATTCCTTAATGTGACTTTAGAGCAACAAGAAACACACATTGTGACACATGCTAGTTGATCTACTTTTGGTTATGGCACAAAGTGTCTTTGACACTAGTGAATATTAATTAGGAAGTGCCTAACATGGTTGAAAAAGAACAACTCCCAATCTTCGCTGAGAACACACTCAAACACATCTTGGACGACATTGGGGAAGTAGTTTATAGCTCTCATGAAACGTTAAGAAAAGGTGATGTTTACTTGTTGGGTTTAAACCCAGGTGGTAGTGGGCAAACGAATCCAGATACAGGCGTACCATACACGATTCGAAGTCATCTTCAGCGTATGCTGAAACGAAATGAAAACTCTTTCTATGATGAGAGCTGGGAAAACGGGCAATCTAAGTATCCTAAGTGTGGTGCGCCTCTTCAGAAACGTGTTATTGAGTTATTGAAAGGGATTGATATTGATGATCCAAGAACGGTGTGTGCATCCAACATCATATTCAAAACATCACGTAGTGCTGCTGATTTGTGTTTTGGATTGGCTGGGTTGTGTTGGCCTGTACATGAGGCAATTTTGAAAATCATTCAGCCAAGCTTAATTCTTACTTATGGCATCGATAAAATTTCTGCCTATGCATTTTTGAAAGCCTTATTTTTGAAAGGGGACGAAGTACCACCTCAACCATCTTTGCATGGACAGTGGAATTGTCGTGGATTCCACTGTGACATCAATGGTGTACATACATTTGTTGCGGCGGTTCCCCATCTTAGCTACTACAGCCCAGCAAATAAGCAAGATGTATTTAACTGGATCATCGCCAATCAAAAGAAGGCTAAAGCACGGCAAAACTCAGTGTAATCTCGCATCTGTCCAAATCGGGTTAACGTGCCTTTGCCCCAAAGCTTGCTAGCATTTATTTAGTGAATCGAAAACTGACGAATAAATTGCCCTACAAAATCTCATCCATTTACCTAATGTTTGGCCCTACCGTAAAGCGACTAACAATGTATGGGTATACAGTCGTATTTAAATTTAGATGCTTTTGAGTGTTTTTAAACTCATTAGTTTGCGCGTTTATCCAGCCTAAAATTTATAAAACCCTTAAAAATCATCCGCATAAACTTTCCCCAAATTAGTTAATAGGTTTGGAAAACGCGCATGCGCATTTTTCCGGATGGTGTATTAGATAAAAAGCTGATAAGTTCTTTGCAATACAAACAGTTAATGATGCACGCTTTTACTGGTCTAATGAGGTAAACGCGCATGCGCACTAATAAAATGTTAGACAACCAATATATCAATCAACGGAGTATAATTCGTGACAAATGGAACAGAATTAATAATTGCCAAATCTACTGAGCTTAGTCAGCCCATAGATAATCTACATAAACAATTAGAAGGATATCTTTCTCACGTTGGATTGCCTATTGATAATGTTGTGGTTCCGATCAGTGAGCGAAAAAAAGTAATTGCATCATTAGAAGATTCCCTTTCTATTATACCTATCGCTGAACGCTGTAAATCACATTATCTATCGAAATTTACAGTTGCCATATCTGTTGGTTTGTTTGACGGAGCTTTAAATTATTTATGGGATGAAACTGTAAGAGCGTTTCGCAGGTTGATTATTGCGTTCGATCTTCCATATTTTTATTCAATTGCTGAAAAAGTCAGTTCTAGATACAAAAACTTATCAAAAGAAGAAGACATTGATCAGGTTAGTGAACACGATTTACTCGAGGCGTGTAGGCGTATTGGTTTGTTATCCGATGTAAATTATCAGCGTTTAGAACATGTGAACTTCATGAGAAATCATGCTAGTGCAGCACACCCGAATGATAATGATATTGATGGTTTTGAAATGTTAAGTTGGTTAAGTGTTTGCCTAAAGCATGCAATTACAGCGAAGCCAGATCATTCATTAATAGCCGTCAAGCAATTACTAAGTAATATTAGAGTTTCAGTTATCCCCGCTGAGGATTTTTCTGTTATTGGACATGATTTTATTAAACAACCAATAGAACGAATTGATGATTTTTTATGGACAATTTTCGGCTTATTCACAACTGAAAAAACAAATGCTGATATTAAAAGCAATATTGTCGGTATAGCACCATACATTTGGAATGCTGCTACAGAAGATCGTAAATATGAAATTGGAGTGAAATTTGGTGTATTCAGGAAAAATGGTGAAGTTGTAAGAAAAGATGCTACACAAGCTTTTTTGCAAGCAGTAAGTGGGCTTAAGTACAAAGATGAAGATAGCCTTGCAGGTGAACTAATTGAAATTATTGAAAATTTAAATCGAGCACATTTTGGTACTAATAATTTTTATAATGAGTATCCTCATGCCAAAATGTTAGATAATTCTCTTCCTCCTAATGGAAAAATACCACGTGCAGCGAGATCTATGTGGGTTAAAGTATTATCTATTTGCTACATTGGAAATGGGCTCGGATATCGTGAAGGAGTAGATGAATCTGCTTTACCACATTATAAGAAACACATTACTAACTTCACTGAAATAGAATTAGTGGAGTTTATTAAATTATTCGGTGACCCAGAATTTTCGGCTCCTTTAGCTCGAACAAAACCTGCGTCTAGGGTAAAAAAATTAGCTGTCTTTTTAAAGAGTAAAGCGACAAATGCCCATATTATTAAATCTCTTGATTTAATTGCAGCGGCGCCAACAGTACATAAAGTCTATGCTACTTCTGCATTTAAAAGTGCACTGGAGTATTTGCCATCAAACTAGTTGTCTAACAAGGCGTTGCACGCGGACTCGATACAGTTGTTGAGGTTTTTGCTAAAAGAAAAAGCAGCAAAAACAGCACCAACTTACTCGCCGGTGAACGCGGTGTTATGCGCTTTTGGGTAAATTTAACAAAAAGGAAAAGATAATGGTCGATTTTTATATTGTTCGCTCTGAACCGCACGATCCAGAAAATTTAAAAAAATCTTTTGCACATGCATTTCAGTTAGCTTCTAAATCTACTAAGTTAGTGACTGTACTTTTACCTATGATTAAGCAAGGTTCAGCTTTTGGTCTGGATAAAGTATTGGGTGAGGCTGGATTAAAACAGCTTGATAGTAAACGTATCCTTAATATTGAAGATGTTACGTTTGTGCTGAAATGTGATAAAACAATAAAAAGTAATGATGATAATGGAGTCGTTCTAGCACTATCGTGTCCAGTGCAAATGTTGCATAAATTTGAATCTGCATGGAAGACAAAAGCCTTAATTGCTATGACATTCGGCTTAACAGAGTTGGATCAATGGGCAAAAAATGTTGGTGCAAAAAAGTTATAACTTCGCGCATAACAATGCAATCAAGGTGATGCCTATACACTCGGCATTTTTGGTATGGAGTTCGGTGCGCTTTGTTGGTTCAACGTGGCACACCTTATTGCGGGCGTTAGTTGCATGGAGCAAATGTTGTGCTATCAGAAGAAAAAGCAAATAAAATTAAGGCACTAATAGCCGAGTGCAAATCGACTCAAGGTGAATACGTAGAGTCTCATCATGGTTCGGGGAGTTGGGCTACAACTTACTCAACAGAGTTCATCAACTGTGCTTGCGAATTGTACTTACTCTATAAAAGTCTTGACCTATGTGACCCACTGATTCTTTTATCTAGGCAATTTTGTTCCGCTGGTATTCGCTCTTGTAGAGGTGCAGAGTTTGACATGGAGCGAGTTGAATATTTGTATGTTACACATATGCGGCATCGTTTGGATGAGCTGGAAAAGAACTCTCGTGACCTTTCTTGATGTTTGTGCAAAAAATCTAGATGGTTACGTTCCTAAGCGTTTGAAAAATCAGTAGCATGTAACTAACAAGCGCATCAAGTCGCCGCTGAAAGAGCGGCTGGGACATCAAAATTACGCGGCGATTAGTTTTGGTGCTTCTCACCCAAGTTTAAACCAATCACCGTTACGTTTTGCAGCCCCTTATGCGGGCGTTAATCCATAGAAATTTTAATCCGAAACTCACCAGTTAGAGTTAGGAATCTAGCTCGCTTTTGTCCAAAAATGGGCTAGTAAATCACTCTGTGCCAGACTGATTCACGCGAGCCCTAAAACTCGCCTAGAGCTCATTTCGAGGCTTTTTTTTGGCGCTTACGCCCTAGAATGAATCAAACTCAAGAGAACTGATTCAGACCCATATAAGGCCTGTTATTCCCATTCCGACTAGTTATATCGCGTGTTGATTAGTTTGTAGGCAAAAGAGGTTGTATTAATAGAATAGTTAATCTGAATTTGATTATGCAGATTATTCATGTCTTCCGTTAAAACCTGCCACTAGTTCCCTGTTTTGAGTTGTTAGATCTCTAGAGAACTGATCTAAGCTCATGCAAAAAAAACGATATTGCATTTGTTTATGCTCGATGGTGACCGATTGTATTTAACCGTGGAACAACGGCGGCCTCCCTCTCATTCAGCGAGTTTATAATTTACGTTAAAAGTGCACTTTAGGTACTAATAATTTGCAATTAATAAACTCCGCTTCTATAGTTGGTTTAATTTATTCTGTATTTTGGTATTTATGGTGCAACTATGTCATCAAAAATAAACTGGCTGATTAATCATACGAGCCCTGGTGCGGTAGTGCTTCAGTCGTGGTTGACACAAAATGAGATCAGCTCATCTTTGGTGAGAAAATATGTGCAGAGTGGTTGGTTGTACAAGATAAGTGCGGGGGTTTATGTTCGTCCTGAGTCAGCAGGCAAGTTACAGCCTCATTGGGTTGAAGCGCTCAAGGCAGTGAATGAGCAGCTCAAGCTTCCTGTTCATCTTGCGGGAGTCAGTAGCCTAACGCATCAAGGGCTTAGTCATTATCTTCAACTAAGCAGCGAGCAAGTTTGGGTTGGCTGTCAAAGTAAGCAGACGTTGCCAAAGTGGTTCCGCGAATTGGAGGAGCAAAACTGGCTTTTTTATACCAGTAGCAAGCTGACCCAAACGCTGGAAAAAGACTTTATTACTATAGGGGTGAACAATAGGGAAGTTAAGGCAAGTTGTGCGGAGCTTGCAGCCTATGAGGTCGTCAATGCCATTGGCAAACATATCAGTTTTGAGCATGCCGCGGAGCTGTTTCAAGGGTTAGTGAATCTCAGCCCACGTAAAATACAGTCAATACTGAATCGAAGTGAAGCCGTACAAGCTAATCGCGTATTTCTCTTTTTAGGCCACTACTATCAACACCAGTGGAGCAAAAGGCTAGATGAGCAGCAAATCACGCTAGGCGCGGGAAAGCGTCAGGTGGTGGCTCATGGCCGTTACGATGGACGGTATCAAATAACAGTGCCTGCATCGTTTATTAAGACAGAAGAAAATCAATATGAATAAGTCATCGATATACTACCAGCAAGTGACCTTGCTTATTCGGATGCTGCCGCTCGTCGCCCAAGAGAAGGTATTTGCCCTAAAGGGCGGTACGGCTATCAACCTATTTGTACGCAACTTCCCACGCTTATCGGTTGATATCGATTTGGCTTATCTTCCTTTGGAGCCAAGGGAACAAGCGCTACAAAGTGTGAAGGAAGCGCTTGGTCGTTTGACTGCGAAGATCAATCTACAACCGAACCTTAGTGCAGTATTTCAAGACAATAAATATGATGAGCTCAGGGTTGTCGTGACAAGTGATAGGGTGACAATAAAAATTGAAGTCTCTCCTGTTGCGAGAGGTACGCTACACAAAGCGGTATTAATGCCAGTCGTTGAGTTAGTTGAAGAAGAATTTGGGTATGCAGAGATACCGGTTGTAAGCCTGCCTGATCTATACGGTGGTAAGTTATGTGCAGCGATGGATAGGCAGCACCCAAGGGATCTTTTCGATGTGAAAATGCTGCTGGCGGAAGAGGGGATCAGTCGAGAGATTTTAGTCGGCTTTCTCACTTATACACTTAGCCATCCAAGACCCATTAATGAAGTGATGTCTCCACGTTGGAAACCGCTTGATGAAAGCTTTCAAACTGAATTCAATGGAATGACGACAAAGCCGATTAAACTCGATGAGCTGATTTTAACTCGCTCAGAAATGCTCACAGCGTTGCAGCATCACTTTACTGCAAAAGATAGAGACTTTTTATTATCCTTTAAACAGGGTCAGCCTGATTGGTCATTGTTTGATGAACCGAGCGTTGCGGCACTACCTGCGGTGAGATGGAAGCTATTGAATATCCAAAACCTAGCGAAAAATAAATCCAAGCATCAAGAACAACTGATTAAACTGGCTGATGTATTGGAGACGTGGGTTGCAGGTCGGATACTGTAATGTGCAGTGTATTGCCGATTTTATCTGATAGTTCGCTGTTTGTGGGCGTTACTTTGGTTCGACTGATTATTGGACCGTCTCTATTCAGCTGCAGGCATGTTACCCGATCACCTTACGCATAATGACGCGGTGATATCGATATCGAACAATCCATTACAATGATCCACTCAATCGCGTAATTCAACTAATCGCCAGCGAGGCACCATGTTTAAATAACTGCAAACAGCTTTAGTTTTGCCACCACGGATGATCATGACTGTGGATGCCGTAACTGACTAAGGTAATGTCACCGCCAGCAGTGCCTGCGGCCACACTATCCGCGCAATAAGTTCAGGAACCGTTGGAGATCACGTCTACGTAATAAGACGGCTGGATCTAAACCGCACCCGACTTGCCATTGGTGGAGATTGAGATTTAGCTGCATACGAAATATTTCCCCTATCCCGCATGCTTCACCCCAAGATTTCGAAGGGTTTGTATTGGCCAAATTCTACGATTGAATAGTAATAGATTAGAGTTACTAGGAAGATATTTGCTTTATATATAGGGGACTAACTCCGTGTAAGTCTATGAAAACAAAGAGTGCAGAAAACGCAAACTAGGTTAAAAAGAGGTATTTTTCTAGGCTGACTTTTGTAGAGTATTTTTTGTTAAATACTTTAGTATCAAAGGTTTATTAGGTTTGAGCAACAATCATGGGGTGTCAGGGGTCGGAGGTTCGAATCCTCTCATACCGACCAAATTCCAAATAAAAAAGCCTGTAAACTTAATAGTTTGCAGGCTTTTTTATTTTAATCCGATTTTAATATTCATTTTTAAGCGGTCAAACTATGGTCGAACTCAGGTCAAACAGGCTTTCAATAACCGAGGCCATTCAGGCCAGTTTGCCTTAGTTTTTCTAGGCTAATTTGCCATGTTAATCTCTGCATGTGGTACCTCAGTCCATTCCAAATGATCACGAACATAGACCTTGGTAGACTTCGAATCGGTATGCGCCATGCGGCCTTGAGGATCAATCCCCATATCCGAAAACAGTCTTGCAGATAGGGCGCGGATTTCATGAAAAGTCGGCCGCTGATTAACTTCAAGGTGACTAAATAATCCAATGTCATCCCTTACCGCAGAAAATGCTCTGCTAAGGTAGTTTGGATCAAGCTGATAACGGTGGTTAGTTTCAGCGCTTTGCCTAGTATTTCGCTCAGGAACCCGATGAACAACATACGGGCATAAAATCCCATCGCGGCTTCTATCTATAATCCCTTTAATCTCCTGACCGATAGGGATAGCGACATGGCTAGCTTCCTTTTCCTCAACTTTCTGCCTATGGATAAACAGCGTTCCATAGATCCCATCAACCGGAGCCTCAAACCAAATACAGCCGCATTGCCCATCCTTAGGTTTTTTAATGCTGTACTTAATTCGAGAAATTTCTAACCTTGCCTGTGATGCTTGAAGCGCTAACTCCATTGCTGTTTGTAACCAAAGTGGCGCCGCAGCGTGGATAAGTTTGAAAGCATCCAAACTTAAGCGTTGGCGTTCTTTGCCTTTGGTTTTTCGCTTTTTCATCTTTTTGGCGGCAGGGTTATCAACCATCAGCGATTGATCAATGGCGTAATTAATCAACTTTTCAATGAAACCCAGCTTGCGATTATGCACATTAGCACTCGCGTTAGGATGGTACTGGTTAAGAAATCCATTAATATGCTCAAGGCCAATATCCTGGCTTGGTATAGCCTTGAAGTACTCCTTCACTCTCGACGCATCGTTTAGCATAGTGCTAGCGAATTGCTTACTGGGTGACTCCTCTTTGAAAATGATCTCCATCAAACGGTCAACATGATCAGCAAAAGGAAGTTGCTGCTCAGATTCAATACCGCCAGAAGCTTTTATCAGGTCATCTACAATCAACCCAGAACTTGGGCGCATGATCCGGTTATATTCATTTGCTATCTGTATTGCTTGGATTTTATCTTTACCCAGTGATTTCCTAATACCGTTAATCAGGGTAAAGCGGTAAACGCCAGAGTCGATTTCATATCTTAGATATGAAGGAAGATTCTTATTTACCGGCTTTTTTGGGCGCACCATGATACTTACACCGATTCCGCGACCAGATGCATAACCGCATTACTGACAACCTGCGGAACGCCAAAATACTGATCCTCATACACATAGACAGTGCCACTAATGACGGCACCACGAATTTTACCTTTTAATATCCACGTAGAAATGGTTCTATTTTGCGGCATTGACCCTTTAGTGAACTCGCGGCTAGCCCATTCGCGTGCCTTCATTAACTTTGCTGTGTTTTTCATAATAGCCTCTCTTATTTGCTATGACGTTTGTATGTTTACTTGGCCTTAGGCCGATTCCATCGCAGGAACATAAATGCCTTCAGCGTTGATTTTTGTGGTGCAATTACCTTCTAACTCCTCTCTTTGCTGTCAGGTCATTTACCTTCCGTTGCCAAGTCTTTGTCCTTCGGTGCGAAGAACAGTGCGACGGGGCCATCTTCGGTGTCGTGAATACTCAGCAAGAATGAGCCGGCTTTGTCGCAAACGGGGTGCCAGTCACTGATATCGTTATCGCCCTCATCAAAGTAGCGCTCAATGAGGTTTTCAGGCGCATCGAGTTCAAACCAAATCGCCACAAACTCGCCGCCTTGGCGTGCCGCCCATGCTTCGCACTCCACACGGGTTACGCCTTCGTCCCACTCGGGCAAATCTGGATGGGTCCAATAACCTTCTTCACGTTCAACTGTTGCTGCTTGTATCGGGTTCATAAAAACTCCTATGCCGCTTCGGCGGTGTGTATGCAAAGCTCGGGGAGATTTGCGCGGGTGAGTGCTTCGGCAAACGGGGGTGGAACGCTGTTGCCCACACGGGCAACTTGCTGTTTCTTAGTCGATTTGCCGTTGTAGTTACTGATAATGTATTCAGGGTTAAAACCTTGGCAGGCGAACAGCTCATGGGGTTCGAGCATGCGCATACCAATATCGATGATTTGATAGGGCTCACCCTTGATCATCACTAGGCCAAAGCGGTCATTGGTGGTGATAGTGTGCAATGGTTCGTTACATGCCACGCCGTCTTGCTCGTTGCCGTAGTATTTGATGAAGAACGCGCGCACTTCGCCGAGGTGTAAGCCGCCAGCGGTGATCGTGTGTGCGGGTTCATCCATTGCAAAGCCGAGGTTAGTACCACGCAATTTAATCATGTGGCTGGTGATCAGCGCGTTGTGATCAACCGTTGTCACCGTCGGTAAGGGATTATTTAAGTCGTCACCTGGTCCCGAGTAATTGCCGCCGTAATGCTTGCAGATATTGGCCGCCGCCAGTACCGGTTGCACCACCGCAAAGTGACCGCCTTTTACCTCGGCGCATATCGTGCGCAAGGGTTCATCAACGGGCATATTGCGTTGATTACTGGCATTCGCGTGCTCAGTAATAAAAGGGGCTAACGTGACATTTTGCGGAACGATAAACGGCTCCTTGGCATCAAACACAAACTTTTGAATCCCTTTAGCAATGCGCTTCATGGTGTTTTCTGCCAGCGGCTTTTTACGGCCAAAGATGGAGCGACAAGGTAGTGACCAGTCGATGCATTCAGCCGCCGTTCGCCAAGGTTGCAGCTTGCCCGATTTAACCGCTTCGCTATTGGGTGCGCCGTGGGTCGGCTCAGGCCAAACGATGGGCTGACCATCGCAACGGGCGATCATAAATAGCCGTTTGCGAATGGTAGGGGCGCCGAAGTCACAGGCACGTAGTTCGCGCCACTCCACCTTATAACCCAGTCCTTTCATCAGTTTGGCGGTATCGAGTAAGCCTAAGGTTTCGACGCATTCCGCTAACGCTGGGTGCTCCGCATCTATGCCAGTGCTCAACATACTGACAAAGGCGTTAAAGGTTTCGCCTTTGCGCTCAGGGCAGGGGCGCATCGCCTCTGTGACTGGGCATTCAATAACAGGCCCCCACGTTTTAAATTCTTCAACATTCTCAAGCATCAACACGCGCGGCCTAACCATCATCGCCCAGCGAACCGTCACCCAAGCCAAGCCGCGGATCTCTTTACTCACGGGTTTGCTGCCTTTGGCTTTTGAGAAGTGTTTGCAGTCGGGTGAGAACCAAGCTAAATCAACCGGCTTACCTGCCGTAGCTTGCACGGGGTCGATATCAAATACCGACTCGCAGTAGTGCAACGTCTCTGGGTGGTTTGCTGAATGCATCGCAATGGCGTCAGGGTCGTGGTTAATGGCAATATCCACACTGCGACCAATCGCCCACGCTATGCCCGTACTTGCACCGCCACCGCCTGCAAAATTATCGACGATTAAGCCTCGCATGCTGCTTCTCCTTTTATCCTGAGTTTTGATTCTGCGTTGAGTGCGAATACTTCGGCGTCGGCTTGGCCGAAGTCGCTGCACTCGATGGCGTTAAAAGACTTACAAATGCCCCAGCCGTGGTAATTGTTGGGGGTGTACTTCACTTCGATTTGTTGCTGATCGCACATCAAGGTGAAGTAGGGCTTAGATAGCGTGACCACGCCCGCTTTGGTACTGAACGCATTCATGCCGCCTCCTTGTTTTTGTTGTCGCTGGTTTGGCTGACTGGCGAATGGCAGGGCAGGCGCATTGGGTGATATCGGTACGAATACACTATGGTGCGGCTAATGCCCTTGGCTAAGTTGGTTAAGCCGTTGCCCAATGCTTGCCAGTACAGGCAATCTAACGCGCCGAGCGCTAGCGCGATTTTGATTCTGTCGCCCGTTGTGGCCTTGAGTAATAGGCTTAACTTATGGCTGCGATAATGATTTAACAGATGGCGAAACGCCGCTGATTGAGTCATTTATGCCACCTGCTTCGGTTGCAAAGGGCTTGATTGCAAATGAGTTGATTGCAGCTTGGCCCAGTCTATGGCTTTAATGGCCTCGACCGTGGCGGCGATTTGCTCTAACTTCTTTTGCCCGCGCATAAAGTTAGACAGTTCAATACCGTGGCGAGCCGCCGCACGTTCGGCGGGCAGGGCGCTGGTGTAATGCAGTGTTAACGCGGCAATCACCTCGGGCGAACTAATGCGGGTAAGCGACAGCAATAACGCAACGCGCTGCTTTGATTCAAAGCCGGGGAGTAAGTGGTTCATACGCTATTCCTTCCTTTTGAATCAGCAGGGCTAAGCTGCGGCTTCGCCGTTAAACACCACCAGATTGATGATGGGTTTCTTGGTTTTGGGGTTCACCTTGTCCGACAGCTTGTGATAGCGAATATGCACATCGCGGTGGGCTTCTTGGGTCATGGCTAAAACGATGTATTGCTGGCACAGCGCGGGCGTCGATAACGAATGCGACAGGCGTTGTGGCTTCATGGTGTCAAACAAGTGCTGCGCCATATCATCCAACTTAGCTTGGTACTCGTCGGGGCTCAGTTGACGGCGGTTAGGGTGTGCGCCTACTGAGGTGCTGCACTTTTTGGCCGCCTGCTTTTTCGCTAAGGTCATGGACACGCCGTAAACAAAAAACATAATTGCCTCCAACAAGGTGAAACTGTCGCCGTTATCGTTATCGGGATATGGACCATCACCCCTTGGCTGTTTTGCCTAGATAGCCTAAATCGTGAATGTGTGCGGCGGCTCTGCGGCTCTACTGCTTAGCGGCCGATTGGCGTGGCTGTCGTCATAGTGTGCAGCGGATGCACATTAGTGACGGCTTGCGAGTCGTTGCGCCACACCATCACCTTGCCGTACAAACCTTGTTGGGGCTCAGTAAAGCGCAGGCAGAAGTTCAGCCCGAGTTCACCCGTGTGGCGAATAAACTGGCGATAAAATGCTGGGCTTGGGTGGTGATAGGCAAAATGCTTGACCAGCTCGGCGCAACGGACTTGCACCCGTGGGCAATCCATTGGGTCGGTGTGGCCCTTGGCCAGCGCCATCAAGCAGGCAAAACGTATCGCAACCAGTAGACGAAACTCATCGCGTTGCTTAGGTGTGGTGTGAACTTTCGCTAGAATCATTTCCTTGTCCTCGGTAGTGCCCATTGGGAGCAAAGCTCGAAAGGGCAATCAGTCGTTTATGGTTCAGAATGCAGTGCTTGGGGTTAGCTTTCTACACGGCAGTTTTAATCAATGAATTAAATGTACGTTATGTACATATTGAGGTCAATACAAAATGTATATTTATTTTGTATTGCTAGTTTTATAAAAAATAGTGATGTAAGTGCTTATAAATGCATATAAAAAATGAGGGGTTGATATAGGATATGTACAAATTGTTCAATAACATGATAAGGAAGTACTATCTAGAGGATGTAGCTAGTGACTAATTGGTGATGTATTCTGATTTTTGAACTTAACAATCGATGAAAAAATGAACCCGTGTAAAATGGTTTTGTTACATAAAAGGATTCAAGATTTTAAAGGAAACTGTTAATTTTTGGGGATGATAATACATAGGCTTCTAGCAAAACTAGCACTGATGATTCTATGCTTTTACCCTAAAACGAGTTAACAAGTTGTCAGTAGAACAGTAACGAACGGACTTTCTGTCCTAGAAATTTTCATCGTTATACCCGTGTGATGTAATTCACTACTACCCATCAAAAAACTGGATAATTATATAGTCGTATTCAAATCATAAGGATTTTGAACGATTTTCATCCTGTATTTGTGCGCGTTTTCTCATTTTTGTTTAAATAAATAGCATTAAAATTAATGGCTTATACTTTTTATTAAGTAGATAATAGGTTTGAAAAACGCGCATGCGCGTTTTTCTAGGTAGCGTATTTGAGGTAAAGCTGATAACTTCTTTGCAATACAATCAGTTAACAATGCGCGTTTTCACTGGTCTAACGTGATAAACGCGCATGCGCACTAATAAAATGTTATATTTCAAAGGTACACTCCGTTGAATAAAATCATTATGTATGTATTCGTTGTAGTTGGTGCTATAGGTGGTGCAATGTTCGGACGTTGGGCTGTGGACGGTATGTTCTCAAAACCAACCGATTACACAACAGTCCTTATGGAAGTTGCTAACAAGATTAATTCAAATTTACCAATGACTATAGATAGTGAAACCGAGCTTGTATCGACGGTCGGTTTCAAAAATTCGTTTACGTACAAATATAAACTTATAAATTACGATGTATCAGAAATGGACGTTAAGAAGTTTAAGAATGAAATGATTCCTAAACTACAAAATTCAGTATGTACTTCTGAGTCGATGTCTGAATTTCGTAAAATGAAAATAGTGGTTAAATATAGTTATTCTGACGCAAGCCATAAAGAGATAGCAGAGTTCCTAGTTGATACAAAAAATTGTGAAAAAATATAACAAGGCCAGGCACAGCGACTGCTTTTCCATTGCGGCTTCGCCTTCATTGCAAAGCTGCGCGTGCTGGCGACGTTATGCCTCTTAATCAGTCAGTGTTCATTTTAAGGAGAAAAACTTGACATATAGTGCACAGGTACACCGAATTTTGATTGCAAGTCCGGGTGATGTTGAAATGGAAAGGAATCAAATTAGTAATACTATAAATGATTGGAACTGTATTAATTCAGAGGCCCATGAAAAAGTGTTGTTACCAGTTAGATGGGAAACTCATGCAAAACCGGGTGCAGGAAGAGCACAAGAACTAATTAATGATCAATTAGTGAAAACTTGTGATATTTTGATTGGTGTTTTTTGGACGCGCTTAGGCTCACCTACAGGGGAACATGCAAGCGGCACTGTTGAAGAAATTGAGGAGTTTTTGGCAGCAGGTAAACCTGTAATGCTATATTTTTCTGCGAAAAATATGCCTTCAGATGTCGATTTAACTCAGTTGCAACTGCTCCGAGACTTTAAAACAAAAATGCAAAGTCGGTGTTTGTTTTTTGAATATAAAGATCTCATTGAATTAAAAGAACATGTAAATCGTCATATTTCTCTTCAACTAAATGGTACACCTCAGAAAAGCACTGCACCTATTGCTAATCCGCCCAGTCGTAAAGTACTTACAGAAGAAATTTATTTTGAAGATTATTCAAAGAATGGAGTAGTGAAATCCTTTTTGGTTAAGGGAAGTACACAGCAGATTAAAGGTGAACTTGCTCAATTAGGTGGAAAATGGAATTCAACTCTTGATGGTTGGATTTTTTCTAAAAAGAAAGAAGATGAAATTCGTAAATCTCTGCGTGATTTTCTGTAAGTATATGAGGCATAACAAGTTGCTGCACGCGGACTCGATACAGTTGTCGCGGTTTTTGCTAAAAGAAAAAGCAGCAAAAGCAGCACCAACTTACTCGCCGGTGAGCAAGGCGTTAGGCCTTAAATGAGCAGAAAACCTGCTTCATACAACTCACTAAGTTTTCCTGATTTTGAATTTGGTCATTTGTTGCCGCCGAAAATCACAGCTAACAATGTAAATGATTCGGAGCTTAGAGAATGTTTGTCGGCAGCAATCTATTTCGCAAGTCAAATTCAGTCAGCAGAAGGCGCTCTTCATCTTCGAGATGAAAATATTCGAAGTCTTTATTTCCGTGCCGCCCTTGCAGAGTTAATCAGGGTTGAAGATATTACGAAAAAAATTGGTAAGCCACTGAAGTTCGATAAAACAGACAATCCCTTATTGCATACTGTGAAGCTAATGAGAAATTATCAGGTTCACATATCAGGCGTAACACTTGGTGCAGGTTCTGTATTAGTTGGCTCGGGTGGAGTTCATGGAGTATATGAGTCATATATTGTTAACAACCTTGATTCAAATGAGCTCAGAAAGCTAGATAGTGCTGCCAGCTATACAGACGATCAATTAAAAGAGCTAATTTGCCTATTCAGTGAGCATCAGCGAAGATTTGGGGTAGTTCAATTGTTATACAATACATGCGTCTATGTTGGTAAATTGCTAGCGTCGGCCTAACAAGCACCTTAAACATGGCGGCCTGTAGCCGCTGAACTCGCAACAAGTTGCTCGCCGTTTAGGCGATAGTTATATCTTATTGGATTTGAGTCAAATATGAGAATAATAGAACAATATAAAGGGATTCCATTGACGCTCCCAAGTGAGTTGATACATGGTGAAAATTGTTACACCATATTGACGGGTAAAAATGGTGTCGGTAAGAGTAGGCTAATTTCTGAGTTGGCTAGGGAGTATACAGAGCGGTATAGTGTTGGCCGAGAAGAATATGTTTTCCATAATCATTATAAATCTGTTGAACAACCGAAGGTAATTGCAGTCTCAACTAGCCCATTTGATAAGTTTCCACTATATAGAAAGCGATCTGATGTATACGAGATCTCTAATTACAGATATGTAGGAATGAGAAATACTGGCGGTTTTGGAGGAACCTCAGCTGTTTCTCTCATAGCATCTGCTATGGCTGGTCTTTTTGAACAGTTAACTTTAAGTGGTGGTTATGAACGCTTAATTCAAGTATTCGATGTTCTTGGTTTTGATCCTGAAGTTCAGTTTGTTTTTAAACTCAATATAACCTCTACTTATAAACGTGAAAGGTATGAGTTAAATCTTGATATAGGAAATGAACTTCACGATATTCTAAGGGACATAGGTATACCTTTAGAGCCTAGGGTTCTGGAAAGCCTTGAAGGGTTAGATCGAAGATCCATAAAAGAAATTGCAGATGCAATTTCATTCCTTACATCTTTCCGAGACCAAAAAAAAATGTTCTCGATGGAAGTAGACTTTTCATCTTCAAAAAGAATTTTTATTAATAAAGAGCAGTTTACTGATGACATTTTAATGAGATCAATATCTGTTTTATTGAAAAATAACATCATTCGAGTTATGGATGTGAGGCTTCACAAACATGAGTTTGGAGCAATGTCACTGCGACGAGCAAGTTCTGGTGAACAGTGTATGCTTGTTATTATGCTTGGCATTGCTGGGTATATTAATGATAATTCTCTAGTTCTAATTGATGAGCCAGAAATAAGTTTACATCCCATATGGCAAGAGAAATTTACAAGCCTTCTCATAGAAGTTTTTTCAAGTTATAAAGGTTGTCAGTTTATTATTGCAACACACTCACCTCAAATTGTTTCAAACCTAAATTACTCTTCCTGTTTTGTTACTTCAATTACCAAAAGGAAAGTTTATAATTCATCCAAATTTGCATCTCAGTCTTCGGATTTTCAGCTCGCCGAGCTATTTGATGCTCCTGGACCAAAAAATGAATATATAACTAGGCTTGCTTTTTCATTACTGTCAAAAGTTAAAAAACAAAAGTTTGTTTATGCGGAAGATGAAGATAAATTAGAACAATTATTAAACTTTGTTCCAGAGCTCAAAGAAGGTGACGCTGTTCTCGAGTTAATCTTTACAATTAAAGAGGTTATGAAGTTTTATGCCTCTAATTGATGAAGAGTTTAGTTTTAATAGAGAACAACAAGACTTGATTAATCAGAAGCTAGCTGATGATGATTTTGTACATTCCCATTGGGGAAGTGATGATCTTCAAGACATTCGGTCATCTCTTCGTAGATTTTATAGGCGTAAACAGCTAGGTAAATGTGCATTTTGTTTGAATGATGTCTCTTTTGTTTCAGCCGCTAATGCTCAAGTAGAGCATATTGCGCCTAAGTCTTTGCATAGACAGTTTATCTTTGAACCTAAAAACTTGTGTGTAATTTGTGCAGATTGCAACACAATAAAGCGAGATCAAGAAGTACTAAATGAGGTACCTGAAACAGTAAATAAACCAGATGGGAGAGTGAGATACCCAACTGCTTCATCTGCTTTTAAAATAGTACACCCTCACTTTGATGACTATCAACTTCATATAATAAAGCGGGGAAAAGTTTATGTTGATAGAACACCAAAAGGACAGTTTACAATTTCCGCATGTAAACTGAATCGGTTCTTTCATCAATTTGGCTTTGAAGAAGATTTTGTGGATGATGATGCCCTTATAGATCTAATGACTAATTTCATACAAAGTAGTACTACTCATGAAAGAAAGTTAGTGCTAGATGTTCTTAAAGATCTTATGATCCTTATGTAACTATAAGATATAAAAACAATTTAAGAGTGATTCACTACGCTTGGCATTTTGGGTTTGGATCTAGTTTAGTGTTTACGGATTCCACGCTTAGTTATGTGGTAGCGTGGTTCACACCTTAATTGGGCGTTATGTTTCCATGGAGTTCTCAATATGCTGGTGAGTCATTCTGCATTTAAACCTTTAAAAATTAGTTATATAAATGCAATATCTAAAGGTTTGAAAGAGACTGTTGGAGATAAGCAATCATTTACTGAATATGAAAAATATAGTTTTGATGTGATGAGCCGAGCTGTAGAAATTGACTCTGTTTTAGATGGTTTAAAAATCGGGATACATTACCTTGAGCACGCTGATTTAGAACTTATATCATTTAGTTTTTCAAAAGTGTTTGTTTATCATGTTGAAAATATAGTTTCAAGATTAACCACAGTAGAAGAAAGGATTAAATTACTCATTGCTACTTCTCTACTTAAAGGCAACATAAAAATAGCTTCAAACAAAGGTAAATCTCAGTTTGAAAGTTTGGTTAATGATTTTCCGTTAATCAAACATAAATTGATGTTGTTATCCAAAGTGGTTTCGAAATATAAAGTACTTCGTAATAAAATCGCTCATGAATCATCGTACTCTTCAAGAGATACCATAATCGCATCTACTTTAGAAGATACTGAAATAGAGCTTCCTATTAATCATTCTGAAATGAAGCATCATATTTTATCTTCAGCTACTCCTGAATTTTCTAGTTTAATTTTGGAAATAGATGAAAGCGTGAATAGTGTTATATCAGCATTGGGCGAAATATACATAGACTTAATAAAATAAACATAACAAGAAATTCCAGTTGACGCCTACGGCGCAGCTGAATTGGGCGTTAGCCCATAGAAATTATAATTTGAACTTACTAATTTGGGCTAATCGTCTAACTCGGAATTGTCCAAAAGTGAGTTTGAAAGTGATCAAACTTATTATCAAAAAATGACGCTTGCTCTCTGATAATTTTCAAATTAGCACTTCATTAACATTCATAACAGATTCGAGTAAGATTTTTTTGGGTTGTTAATTGATCATTGAGTTTAAAATACGTACGCTCATACTCTTACCTTGGCTACAGAACAGACAGCCAACGCGAGACTAAATGAAATCTGGTGAAGTGTCTTACATTAAATATTACAACCTAGATATGGAACACACCGTCAATGGAAAGTGTGTTCCTAATTAACGTTAAAAGCCTCAATAAAAAAGTGTCCGTTTTCCATTAACAGCAAATGGCTAAGTAATCTTAATTTTAGCATCTACAACAACACCAATGATTCTACAGTCTCCATTGATTGGCATCGTCGGGTATGCAGAATTAAGTGGCCTTAGGAATTTCTGACCTGCATCGATCACCAATTTTTTAAACGTTGCTTCATTTACATCAGTTAACTTTGCAACCACAAAAGACCCATTTTGGAAATCTTTCTCTGTATCCACTAAGACAAGCGTCCCTTCTGGAAAACTTGTTCCAGCGGGAGACGTCATAGAATCTCCTTGTACACGTAACCAAAAACATCGATCACTTGTTCGCTCTGTAGTTTCATACCATTCGTCTGTGCTAGACGACATGCATAGTTCTAAAGCCTCAGTCCAAACTCCAGCCTGCACATAACTAATAACGGGAAATTTTTTCTGGTATGCAACAGGTGATTTCGTGTGTACCACGTTTGAAATCGCTTCATCAGGATATTCTAAAGTCCCATCAGAATGGAGTAAAAGCGAGTCAAGACTGACTGCTTTTAGAATTTTTGCTATTTGGCTTAATGAAGGTTCACGGCGTTTATTCAACCAATGGCCCATTCCTCCCGGAGTTACTTCTATTAACTCTGCGAGCTTTTCTTGGGTCATCCCAATTTCTTTAATTCTGGCTTTAACCAGATCAGTCCAATTCATTTTCATCCCCAAAATGTACATTATGTACAAATACTATCAACGAACAAAATGTACATTCTTGTTGCCTGCTTAATATACATAATGTACATTAAAGTGAAGTGTCAATTCTGAGGTGAGCATGCAACAGATTCGAAACATCAGAGAGAGTGCCGGAATTTCCGTTAAAGCTCTCTCTCAAATCATTGGTACGGATGTGTCAACCTTCTATCACTATGAAACAGGGCGAAGAACTCCTGACTTCAATCAATGCTGGAAAATCGTAAACGCACTTAACCGTCTTGGCGCCCAATGTTCTTTTGCTGATGTATTTCCAAATCCATTGGATATATCAGCAGATGATAGCGTTGCAACTTCTAAACCGGATTGCGAACCCGATGCCAGTAAGCACATTGAAGTATCCACTGTTACGGCTTGCTATTAGCGACTTACATGCATTAGTACGCGAACCGAGATTCAGTTGGTAAGTACAGAGCATCGGTCTAATTAATTTCAAATCTTCAATAACAGTAAGTTAACAGAGAGAGGCTTATTAGCATGAAAACCAATTCACGTAAAAAAGATAGCCGTTTGAATTTGTTGATGAAAACGATTCATCGGGTGTTGGAGTTACCCAAGATGACGCGCTTTGCGCTGGCGATTGATTTTGTTGCGGCGGTTGAGCACCTTGGGCTAAGCGAGGTGCTGGCGGCGGAGGGCATTAGCTTTGCGAGCAGTCAAGACGTGCACAACGATGCGCGGATTAATGCCCAAAAGCTGTTCCGTTGGCTCGGCCAGTACGAGGGCCAACATCCACAGGCTGATCGCTTGTTTCATGTTGAACAAGCACTGGTGGCGGCATTGCCCGAGCATTTGCGGGTGCAGTATCTCAACGATGTGTTTGGTTGCACTGGGGTGACTGTGATTGCTGACCGCATGAATGATGGCCATGTGTTGCATGTGGCCGATATGGCGGCATCGTTAACCAAAGAGAACGCCGAGGCGCAAGTGGCGGTGATCCATTTAGGTCCGGCGCCGAAGCGCGAGCAGTTAGTGGCGGCGCACCGCGAGTTAAAAGAGTCGGCGGCAACCACGCAAGCGAGTATGGCAGCGTTAGAGCTGGCGTACCCGTATTTAGCGAGTCATGGCGGTAAGGCGGCGCAATTCGCGGCCGAGAAGTGATCGCGATGCCGCAATCGAACCTTAACATCAATGTTATCGCCAGTGCTAAGACTGAGCTGCACCAGCAGTTGATCCGCTTGGGCGACATGATCGGCGACGGTTTGCACTTAGAACCCGATGGCAAATGGATTGCGAAAGAGTATGTAAAAGTGGCGCGGGCGTTAGGTTATCGGCCTAAACGGGCTAATCACAGCGCACAGATTAATGCGGTGATGCTTAAGCGGGTGGCTGATGTGCCGTGTGGCCAGTGCGGTTTGGCTTTAAAGCAAACCAAGTCGGGCTCAAAACGCGCCGTGTGTGCCAATGGGCATAAGTGGCAGTTGTTGAAATCAGTTGTTTGAATGACTTGTTGAAATAAGAGAAGGAGTGAATGACATGTTCACAAATCAGTTAAGTGATAACTGGGCGCGTAAAAAACGCCGTTATCAAATTGCCCGTCACAGTTTGGCGACCGATGCGGGCTTGATACCTAAGATCATGAAGTGAGGAGGATAAACGATGTTTGATCCTGAATGTTTGATTTGTTGTTTGGAGGGCGGCGCCGCGTGTTCGGTGCATGGGCAAGTTAGCCGTGCTGATGGGCCCGCCGTGGCCGCGCTTACCGAGATGGAAACCGCGCAAGTGACATTACTCATGATGCAAGCAAAGCAGTTAATGCTTAAGGCGATGGCGCTTAAAGCTAAGTCGAACATGCCTAATAGCACTCAGCCTAACGGCAAAGATCTTAGCGCGGCAACCTCTGAACGGGCAGCGTTAAGTGGCGTGAACATGGGCAAAGACATTGCCTGTTTTCATGGGCATACCACGGCGGATTTGTTTAGACGAACGCAGGTGGGCCGAATGGTTGAGGTGTTAAGGGGTTGCGATGAATTGCAGCATAGTCGCCCCGAGCGTTGGGCGGTTATCGCGACCGACATAGTGGATAAGGCGTTGCTGGGCAGTGGCAAGCAGTTGTTGCTGCCAACGGTGAGCATCGATTGGATCATGAATTACCTGCTGATGGAAGAACAACGCGCGGAACGTTCTATTGCGTTATTGGCAGCGGATGTAGGCGCGGCCGATACGAGCGCGGCTGATATGAGTGCAGCTAATGTGAGTGCCATAGCGACTAGCCGCAACGCGCACATTAAACGGCGTGATTTTTTTAGCCAGTTGCGCAGTAACTTGGCGCAAAGGGTTTACTTGCTTGGCAGTGAAGGCGAGCGGAGGGCAACGGGGCGCATTGCAGTTGACCCGTTGTTGTAGACATAAGAAAGCCCGCTGAAGTTTTGGCGACCGATGCGGGCTTAATACCTATACCTAAAGTGAGGCAATAGCATGTTACTGAAGCATGGGGTTTGCGTCAATTCGAGTTTGTGGGTTGCTCTGTTTGGGGGTGACTTATGAGTATGGAATTGATGGTAAAAGCGATGAAGGCCAAGGTGGGTAATCCACTGCGCAAGCTGGTGTTGATCAAGCTGGCCGATAACGCCAATGACCAAGGCGAATGCTGGCCGAGTTACCAGAACATTGCTGAGCAGTGTGAGATAACCCGCCGCAGTGTGATGAACCACGTAAAAACGTTGGAGGA